>DASTZM010000669.1:0-3651 GCA_035764305.1 Chloroflexota bacterium
CAGCGACGTGCACGCCGTGATGTACAGATCGCTCCAGTCCGGCCCGCCGAAGCACAGGTTCGCCGGCACCTCCGGCCCCACTTTCGAAGGATCGAAACGCCCCGGCGCGTCCGGCGTGACGATCTTGCCGATCAGGCTCCCATCGGTCGCGAAGATGTGGATCCCATCCCCCGCGCTCGACCACACCCTTCCCTCCGTATCGCACCGGATGCCGTCCGGGATCCCCACGTCTAGCGTGCAGAACACACGCCCCCCGCCAATCGTCCCGTCGTCGCGCACGTCGAACACCCGGATGTGGTGCGGCTTCCCCGAGTCCGCGATGTACAGCCGCTTCTCGTCCGGCGAAAAACACAGCCCGTTCGGCATGTCGAAGTCGTCCACCAGCGCCGTCAGCCCACCCGCCTTCGGATCGAACCGGAACACGTAGTTCTTGTCCAGCTCACGCCCCTCGCCACCCTTCGGCAAGCCGTAGTGCGGATCGGTGAACCAGATGGTCCCGTCGGTCTTCACCACCAGGTCGTTCGGGCTGTTGAAGCACTTCCCCTCGTAGCGCTCCACCACCACCTCCACGGTGCCGTCGGCCGTCGTTCGGCTGACGCGCCGCCCGTCGTGCTCCGCCGTCAGCAGCGTCCCCTGCGCGTCGCGCGTATTCCCGTTGTTGTGTGACGGCGCGCGGAACGTCGTCACCTCGTCGCGTTCGGACCAGCGCTTCAGCTCGTGGCGCGGAATGTCGGAGAAGATCAGGTAGCCCCCCTCCCGGTTGGTCCACACCGGCCCCTCCAGGAAGCCGAACCCTCCCGCCAGGTTCTCGATCTGCGCTCCCGCCGGCACCAGCCCCTTCAAGTCGGTCGTGTTGCTCATGTTGGTCATGTCGCTTGCCGGCCCCATGGTACGCGCCGTCGCGCCGCCCCTCCCGAGTCCGGGTAGACTACGCCCCCAACAAGGAGAGGGAGACTTCCAGATGGCAATCGCAGAGAGAGCAGCCGGCGCCGGCGGCGCGACGCAGGTCGGCAAGCCCAAGGTCGTGGTCATCGGCGGGTGGGGTCGCTTCGGCGACGTCGGCGAAAAGGACATCCTCGAGCGCGCCGGGTGCGACGTCGTCGTGCTCGAGACGCGCGACGAGCAGGAGGTCCTCGCCGCCGTCAAGGATGCCGATGGCCTCATCGCCCCGCCCGTCCTGACCAAGACCCTCATCTCGGCGCTCGACAAGTGCAAGGTCATCGCCTGCTCGTCCATCGGCATGGACAAGGTCGACGGCGTCGAGCTCGCCAACGAGAAGGGCATCGTCATCTGCAACGTCCCCGATGTCTTCGTCGACGAGGTCGCCAACCACACCATGGCGCTCCTCCTGGCGTGCGTGCGCTGGGTCGTGCCCGTCGCGCAGCATACGAAGGAAGGTGGCTGGGGGCAGCGCGGCGGTCGCCGCCCGGTCGGCTACATCCACCGCATCACCGGTGAGACGCTCGGCCTCGTCGGCTTCGGCAACATCAGCCGCGCCGTCGCCAAGCGCGCCCAGGGCTTTGACCTCAAGGTCATCGCCTACGACCCCTACGTCCCCGCCGAAGCGTTCCGCGCCGCCGGCGTGCGCCAGGCCCAGCTCTCCCAGGTGCTCCAGGACTCGGACTTCGTCAGCATCCACGTCCCACTGCTCCCCGGCACCCACCACCTAATCGGCCGCCAGCAGCTCGCGCTGATGAAGAAGGACGCCATCCTGATCAACACCGCGCGCGGCCCCGTCGTGGACGAGCCCGCCCTAATCGAGGCGCTCCAGAACGGCCAGATCCTCGGCGCCGGCCTCGACGTGACCGAGCAGGAGCCCGTCGACCCCAACAACCCGCTCCTCCAGATGCCCAACGTCGTCGTCACGCCCCACATGGCCAGCGCCTCCGACTGGGCCGGCGCCGAGCGCCGCCGCCGCCCCGCCTACGAGGTCGCCGCCGTCCTCACCGGCCACCGCCCTCGCGCCGTCTGGAACCCCCAGGTCCTGGAAAAAGTCAGCCTCAAGTAGTCCTGGGACGCCCACCCGGGTACCCCGCCCATGCCCGCCACCGTCGAGGGCCGGATCGACCTGCTCGATCCGGCCCTCGAGTCACCCTCCTTCCGCGCCACCAACGCCCGCGGCAATTCAGTCCTCCTCGGCTCCACCCCCACCGACCCCACCCAAGCCGAGCAATGGACCGGCGTCAGCCCGATGGAAGTCGTCCTCCTCGGCCTGGGCGGCTGCACCGGCATAGACGTCGTCAGCACTCTGCGAAAGGCCCGCCAGAAGGTCACGCGCTACTCGGTCAGCGTGCGCGGCGAGCGGCGCGACGAGCACCCCCGCATCTACACCCGCATCGCCGTCGAGCACCAGCTCCGCGGGACCGGCCTGAGAGACAGCGCCGTGCGCCGCGCCATCGAGCTCTCCGCCGAGACGTACTGCTCCGTCTCCGCCATGCTCGCTGCCAGCGCCGAGATCGAGATCACCTACCGCACCGTCGACGACGCTACGGGCGCCGAGACCACGGGAGCTATTACCGCGAAACATCGCCGCTGACCGTTCCGCCGTACTACCGTTGAGTCCGGTATGGCGGTCCTTCACCCAGACGACACGGGCGCGCTCGATGCCTCCGGTGTAGTACCGGTCCCACCCATCGCTCCGCTCCCACCAGAGCCGCTCATCCCCTACGTCCCCATCCGCACCGCCCTGCGGGTCCGCCTCCCCTCGCTCCTCCTGGGCTGGACCGCCGACGCCCTCTTCTACCAGCGCCCGCTCGGCGTCTCCGTCCCACTCTTCACCGCGCTCGCCCTGCTGACCCTCTTCTGGGTCGCCCGCCAGGAGCGCGTCGCCGCCGTGCGTCGCAACCTGTGGCCCATCGCCCCGGCGCTCTTCTTAGCCGCCATGGTCGCGGTGCACGCCAACCCGGTGCTCACCGCCCTCAACCTGTTCGCCGTTGGGGCCCTCCTGCTGCTCGTCGCGTACTTCTTCGCCCAGGGCAAGCTCCACGCCCTCGGCGTCCTGGGCTACCCCGCCGCGCTGACCGCCTCACTCGCCGGAAGCCTCGTGCGGCCCGCGCCCGCCGTCGCGGTGAGCAGCCGTCTGGCGCTCGGTCACCGCGGGCAGCTGCGGCGCACGTTCCCCATCTTCCGCGGCGCGTTGATCGCCTTCCCACTCCTCGCGCTCTTCACCGCCCTCCTCTCGTCCGCCGACTCCATCTTCGCCGAGAAGGTCGGCGACGTCTTCGAGCTCGATCTGCTCACCAACCTGTTCGAGCGCATGTGGCGCCTGACGCAGATCTCGTTCGTCGCCTGGCTCGTCTCGGGCGGCCTGCTCGTCGCCATCCGCCGCGCATCCCCCGCGGTGGACACCGGCACCGCCGCCGAGACGCGCACCGTCCCGCTCGTCACCCGCCTGCGCCTCGGCTTCGGCGAAGCCGCCACGATACTCTTCCTGGTCGACGCCCTCTTCGCCGCCTTCGTCTGGGTCCAGTTCGCCTACCTGTTTAGTGGACACGCGGCCCAGACGATGCACTTCGAGGACTACCGCGTCTACGCCCGCCGCGGCTTCGGCGAGCTGCTCGCCATCTCGGTCATGACGCTCCTCCTCATCGTCAGCACGCGCTCCCTTGCCTGGCGCCCCGAGTGGTCCTCCCGCGTCAACCGCGCCGCGCG
>DASTZM010000670.1:0-3040 GCA_035764305.1 Chloroflexota bacterium
GGGCGTGAAGATCTCGATGCGGTTGTTGGTGCGGTCGGCGACCCACAGGCGGCGCTTGCCGCCGCGGGTGTCGAACCAGACGTCGTGGACGAGGACGAACTGGCCGGGGCCGGTGCCCTCCTCGCCCCAGGACTTGATGAGCTTGAGGTCCTTGGAGTAGTGATGGACGCGGCGGTTGCCGTAGCCGTCTGAGATGTAGAAGTCACCCTCGGGGGTGAGGGAGACGTCGGTGGGCCGGTTGAAGGGCACGCCGTCGCCGGGCTGTCCGGGGTTGCCGAGGCGCCAGACCTCGCGGCCGTCGAGGTCAGTCTTGGTAACGGTGTGCTGGCGGACGTCGGTGAAGTAGAGGTATTCGTTGCCGTCGGCCTCAAGCTCGAGGTGGAGGCCGTGGGCGCCGGCGGCGAACTGCTCGCCCTCCTTGCCCCAGACCTTGAGGATCTCGCCGGAGGGGTCGTAGACGACGACTGAGGGGACGTTCCGGCGGTGGACGTAGATGCGGTCCTGGCGGTCGACGACGACGGCGGGGACGACGCCCCACTCGGCGACGCCGGGCGGGAGCTTGCCCCAGTTCGGATCGTGCACGTAGAGGTCGGTGCGAGGCTTCGACGTGGTGGTCAAGGTGGCGTGTCCTTCCTGCGACGGTACGCCGCCAACTGTACCGCCGGGGCTTCGCGGTACCATTTTGGTGCCATGGAGACCACGAGCCTCAACGTGCGGCTGCCGGCTGACCTCCACGCGCGCCTGCGGAGGTCCGCCGACGCGCACGAGCGTAGCCTGCAGGGCGAGATCGTCTACGCGCTGCGCCGGTACGTCGAGCGCGCGCGCGAAGTGCGAACGACCTTCGACTGGGAGACCGAGCCGGAGGAGGAGACGCGCCGCGCGTGGGAAGGGCTGGCGGGCGAAACGCTGGCCGAGCCGGACGACTGGGGATACACACCGGCCGAGGAAGCGCTGGTGGCGCGTATGGTCCGGGAAGCGCCGGCAGGGCGGAGGCGCGCTCGTGCGGCGCGGTGAGGTGTACTGGGTGCGCTTCCCGGCCGCAAGCACCGAGACGGGCGGCGAGATTCGCAAGCCCCGGCCGGCGATCATCGCCAGCGCGGACAACGCCATACGCCGGCTGAACCGCGTCCAGGTCGTGCCGCTGACGACGAACGTCGCCCGCATCTATCCCGGTGAGGCAGGACTTGTCGTGGGCGAGCGCGCGTGCAAAGCGCTCGCCACGCAGGTCACGACGATCGACAAGTCGCGCGTGATGGACTACTTCGACCGTCTTTCCCCGGCCGACATGGCTGCCGTGGACGACGCGCTCCGAACGCAGCTCGCGCTCTGAGCAGACCTGATGCAAAAATGGCGGAACAGAGGGGGTGCTGACCGATGACAGAGAAGGTACGGGTGGGGATCGTGGGGTGTGGGGTGATCAGCGGGACTTACCTGAAGAACTTGCCGACGTTCGAGATGGTCGAGGTGGTGGCGTGCGCCGATCTGCTGGTGGAGCGGGCGCAGAAGCGGGCGGAGGAGTTTGGCGTCAAGAAGGCGTACACGCCGGATGAGCTGTATGCGGACCCGGACGTGGACGTGGTGGTCAACCTGACGATCCCGAAGGCGCACGCGGACGTGGCGCTGGCGGCGGTGAAATCCGGGAAGTCGGTCTACAACGAGAAGCCACTGTGCGTGACGCGCGAGCAGGGGCGGGAGCTGCTGAAGCTGGCGGAACAGAACGGGGTCCGGGTGGGGGGCGCGCCGGACACGTTCCTGGGCGGCGGGCAGCAGACGTGTCGGAAGGCGATCGACGATGGGCTGATCGGCGAGCCGGTGGCGGCGACGGCGTTCATGCTGGGGCACGGACACGAGAGCTGGCATCCCGATCCGGCGTTCTACTACCACGTGGGCGGCGGGCCGATGTTTGACATGGGGCCGTACTACCTGACGGCGCTGGTGAACCTGGTGGGGCCGATCCGGCGGATCAGCGGATCGACGCGGATCACGTTCCCGGAGCGGACGATCACGAGCAAGCCGAAGTACGGCGAGAAGATCAGCGTCGAAGTGCCGACGCACGTGGCGGGGACGGTGGATTTTGTGCGCGGGGCGATCGGGACGGTGATCACGAGCTTCGACGTGTGGGCGCACTCGCTGCCGCGAATCGAAATCTACGGGAGCGAGGGGACGCTCTCAGTGCCGGACCCGAACACGTTTGGTGGGGCGGTGAGGATCAAGGTGGGGCGGGAGCAGGAGTGGCGGGAGCTACCGCACAGCCACGGGTGGACCGAGAACTCGCGCGGGCTGGGCGTGGCGGACCTGGCGCACGCGCTGCGCTCCGGGCGGAAGGCGCGGGCGAGCGGCGAGCTGGCGTATCACGTGCTGGACGCGATGCACGCGTTTCACGACGCGTCCGATCAGGGACGGGCGGTGGAGCTGGAGAGCAGGTGTGAGCGGCCGGCGGCGCTGCCGGCGGGGCTGACGGCGACGCGGGTGGACGACTAGAGGTCATTCCAAAACGCGGGTGAGGCAGATCATCGAGAGCGCGACGGCGAAGAAGCCGTGGTAGGTGGCCAGCAGGCGCTCATGCCGCACCAGAAGTCGGCGCTGGTTGCCGAGCCAAGCGAAGGTGCGCTCGACGACCCAGCGCCTCGCGTAGTCCTCGCGCCGCGCGGTGACCGGACGGCCGCGCCTGGGTCGCCAGCCCGCGGGGCGACGCAGCGGTGGGATGCAGCACGCGATGCCACGTCGGCGGAGATAGCGGCGCAGGGCGGCGCTGTGGTAGCCCCGGTCGGCAACGAGCTGCGCCGGGCGCGTCCGAGGGCGGCCCGCCCTCCCCTGTCCCGGCGGCTTCGCGACGCGCACGGTCTCGAGCGTCGCCGGCGCGAGCTCGACCTCGTTCTTCTGGGCGCTCTCCAGGCGGAAGCCGAGGGGCACCCCGTTCCCGTCGACGACCAGCATCCACTTCGTGCCCTTCCCCTTGCGGGTCAGCCCGACGGCGGGTCCCCCCTTTTGGCCGGGACGAACGACCCGTCCAGGAACGCCTGCGCCCACGCCAGCTTCC
>DASTZM010000671.1:0-2542 GCA_035764305.1 Chloroflexota bacterium
GCGGGCACCGCCGCCACCAGGAAGACCTCGTAGGGCAGCGCGACGCTGGCGGGGACGTCTGCCTCGGTCAGCTCGAACCGCCGGCGGAGGTCCTTTGCGGCCTTGAGCACCCGCAGGAAGCGCAGGAAGCGGAGGAAGTGGAGCGCCTTTCCCACCTGTGGCAGCAGCAGCCAGTGCACGCCTGGGGCGATGGCCAGGAGGTCGATCAGGCCCCACGGACCGAGCAGGTAGGCGCGCCTGGACTTGGCGTGGGCGATGTTCAGCGCGTAGTCGAGCGCAAAGCAGGCGGTGAGGGCGGTGTCGAGCACAAGGAGCGGCACGTGGTACCGTGCGGCCACGAGCTCGTCGAACTCGAGCAGCGTGGCCGCCATCGACACGATCACGAGGGCGATCAGGGTCTCCGCGACATGCGCGTGCTCACGCGATCCGGGATCGGCGTAGGCCAGGCGCAGCAGCGTGCGCAGGCGGGTGCGCCACGTCGCGGGCGCAGCCGCACCGCCGGTGGTGCGCTCCCGCAGGCCATCCGCGGCCGCGGGCGGGGCGGCGCGCGCGGCGGTGCGGAACGCGGCACCCGGGAGGGCAGGGGACGCCTGCATAGCAGGGCCTCAGTGCTTCGGGCCGTGCCCCCCGAACCTGGTGAGGCGTGAGCGGACGCACAGGTCACACAGGACCTCCTCCCACGCCCAGAGGCGCGCCTCGACGATCTGCGAGCCGGGGAGCTTTGTGGTGGGGGTGATCCGCCGGCCGCAGTCCCAGCACTCTTCGCCCGCGAGGGCGACGAAGAGCGGCATCACGCGCCGCATCAGCCGCACCAGGCCGACGACGAGCGCGCGGCGCAGCGCGCCCCACCGCCGGGGCGCCGTCCGCACGAGGCGTACGTCGGGCGAGGGGCGGGGGATCGGCTTGCCCGGGGTGGCTCCGGATGCGAGGCTCACGGCTGCGGTCATGGTGGTACCCAACACCAGCCTGCCGCGCACGCGTTGCCGCGGGGGTTGCCGCCGGTCACCGAACGATCAACGGCGGCGCTGGGGGTTTTCCCCGATGCCCAACCGCGGGGAGGGGGGGAGACTCGCTGGAGCACTCGCGGCTGGCGAGAAAGGAGCTTCCATGCGCATCGGAATCAACGGATTTGGCCGGATCGGACGCCTGGCGCTGAGGACGGCGCTGCAGCGCCACGCGGAGATCGAGGTGGTCGCGGTAAATGACCTGTTCGACGTGGCGACGGCGGCGCACCTGCTCAAGCACGACAGCACCTACGGCGCGTTCCCGGGCTTGGTGGAGGTTGACGGCACGGCACTCGTGGTCGACGGCCGGCGCCTCGACTTCACCTCCCAGCGAGACTGGACCGAGCTGGCTTGGGGGGAGCGAGGCATCGAGCTGGTGATCGAGGCCACCGGGATCGGCACCCGCCGCGGGGACGCCGAGAAGCACCTGGTCGCGGGGGCCAAGAAGGTGCTCATCTCAGCCCCTGCCAAGGATCCGGACGTGACGCTCGTGCTGGGAGTCAACGGCGACCGCTACGATCCCGAAAAGCATCACATCATCAGCAACGCCTCGTGCACCACCAACGGCCTGGCGCCGGTGGTGAAGGTGGTGCGTGACGAGCTGGGGCTCGTCAAGGGGATGATGACGACGGTGCACTCCTACACGAACTCGCAGAAAATCCTGGACGTCGCCGCGCCCGACCTGCGCGAGGCGCGCGCCGGCGCGTTGAACATCGTCCCCACCAGCACCGGCGCGGCGAAGGCGGTGGCGCTGGTGATCCCGGAGGTGGCGGGCGCGCTGGACGGACTGGCGTACCGCGTCCCCACCCCCACCGTCTCGATCGTGGAGCTGGTGGCGCTGGTGGAGCGAGACACGACCGTGGACGAGGTCAACGCCGCACTGCGCCGCGCCGCCGCCGGACCGATGAAGGGGATCCTCGCCGTCACCGACGAGCCGCTGGTCTCGATGGACCTCAAGGGGAACGAGCACTCGTCCATCGTCGACTCGCTGGTCACCGGCGTCGTGGGCGGCAATCTGGTCAAGGTGGCGGCCTGGTACGACAACGAGTGGGGCTACGCCTGCCGCATCGCGGATCTCGCGGCGCTGGTGGCGGCGCGCGCGCCCGCGCTGGCAACCGCCTGAGGGCTATCGAGCGGCGCGCTTGCGGACCGGGTACCTGATCAGCGTCTTGACCACCCTGGCGGTCGGGCGGGTGAGGTACTCCTCTTCGTGCTCGCCGGCGATCTCGTAGCCCTGCGCCGCGATGAAGTCGTGCAGGCGCCGGACGGTCGGTGGCTCGGTGGCGTACGGACCGATGTGCAAGATCTGCGCGACGGTGCCGTACTCCCAGGTCTCGGGCCGCACTTCGGTGCCCTGGACCTTCTGGGGCACCTCCTCGATCCCGTCCGGGATGGGGAGACCCCAGGCGCCGCGCCACTCGTCCTTTGGGCCGGAGAGTGACCCGTCGGCTTCGAGCCGCGCGCCGGACCAGCGGGCCCGCAGCGCCCCGACCTTGAAGTCGTCGCCCGCTTTCTTGCGGGCGAACTTCAAGGTGTAG
>DASTZM010000672.1:0-2403 GCA_035764305.1 Chloroflexota bacterium
CCGGACTGCCGCATCCAGTAGCACAGGTACAGGGCGTCGCCGCCATTCACCAGCAGCACGTCGGTCTCCCGGACCGCGGGGACCCACAGCGCTTCGTCGATGCTGGGCAGCGCGGTGAGCTCCAGCACCCCCAAGGACTTCCACCCTAGCTCGCACATGGGGCATCTTGGTTCTTGTCCGCTGATGAACCGCCAGGCCGCGCCGGGACCGGCCATGGGGTGCGCGTACGACGCGGTGGGGATGCAGAGGGCGCTGGCCCCGGCAATCGGTTTGCCCAGGAGGTCGACCAGCGCGTCGTGGATGCTCGCGTTCTTGATGCCAGCGGACGTCAGAAGAAGCTTCATGCGGCCTCCTGGGGGTCGTTGCTGCAGGGCGAGAACCTCTGGGCGCTCACGGATCCGTACGCGGTGGAGACTGGCAGAGCACCGAAAACTCATCGGATGTCGCGGCGGACGCGTCGCGCTCGACCCAATCAGCAACAGTCGCGTGCTTGGCGACGGGCTTCGTCCAGAGCAGCGCGCCTAGGGCCGCCCGATCACGCAAACCGCGGGAACCGGGCGCAGGTCCTTGACCAGCACTTGGTTCACGGAGAACTCGGCCAGCCGGATCTTCTCGCTCAGCCGGTCCGCCAGGTCGCGAGCTCGGCCGGGTTGCGTGTGGCGAGCGTCCCAGAAGAGATAGACCGCTCCATCGGGGGCGAGATGCCGCCGGACGATCCCCAGCGCCTCCTTCGGCTGAAGCCAGAAGGGCGCGACGTTGAAGGCGAAGACTTTGTCGAATCGCTCGTCCCCGAGGTCCGCCTTCTCGAGCGCGGCCGCCTTCAACACGGCCCTGCCTCCCGCGACGTGCTCGCGATTCCTCCGCACGGCCATCTCAATCATCTTCTCCGAGCGATCGATCGCGGTGATCCGTCCGCTGGTCAGCCGCTCGCAGACCAGCGATACGGCCACCCCGTGTCCGCAGCCGACCTCCAGCACGCGATCGGCCGGGTCGAGCGCCAGGGTGTCGACCGCCCACACGAACCGTTCCGAGGGCTTGTTCGCCATGCCCTACGTTCTGCCTCTTCCGGACACGGGCCGCACCGCTCTCCTGTGGCGGCCTCCCGCTGTTGGCGCCGGGACGGTCAGCGCCCGGAGCGCAAGCATCGCTGCCGCGACCTCACTGGCGACCGCATCGGGGATCGCGGTCGCGGCCCGCTCTAGCACGAGCAGCCGCGCACCGGGGATCTCGCGCGCAAGTGCTTCGCCGTTGCCGACTGGGAAGAACGGGTTGCGGCGACCGTGCACCACGAGCGCTGGCACCGCTAGCTCGGGCAGGCGCTCGCGCCAGCGGGGCGTGCAGTCGAGCTTGGCGAACACCATGCCCAGCTGGTTGGCCATCTGTACCGCGGGCTCCGTGCCGGGCGTGCGGTCCCAGATGCGCTCGGCGGTCGTGCGCGCGGCGGCCGGCTCATCGCCGAGGATCTCCGCGGCGGCGGCGGCGAACTCCGCCACGGCAGCCCGGTCGGACCAGTCGGGCATCGGGCGCGAGAACAGCCGCTCCATCGTCGCCGCGTCATGGTCGGGCAGGTCCTCGTCGACCCGGCCAGGTGCGACGGGCCGCGTCCCGGCGAGGGTGAGCGCGGAGAACGCGTCCGGGCAGTCGAGCGCGGCGACCTGGGCCACCATCCCACCGACGCCGATGCCCGCCAAGTGCGCCGGCCGATCGTCGAGTTCGCGGGCCAGTGCTGCGGCGTCGGCTGCGAGATCGCGCAGCGTGTACGTGGGTGCCTCGGGATCGACGATGGATGACGCGCCGCTGTCGCGCAGGTCGTACCGCACGACATGACGTCCGCCGCGCGCGAGCGCCTCGCAGAGCGCGTCGGGCCACGAGAGCATCGTCGTGCCGCCCGCGAGCAAGATCAGCGGCGCCGCCGCGTCGCCGAAGTGCTCGACGCCGAGCGTGACGCCGTTGGCCTCGACGGTCGTCATGAACCCGCATCCAAGAGCCAGTCGGGCTCAGTGTCCGGCCAACGCAGCAACGACCGGGGCGAGCGTGTCGGCAGAGCCGGCGCCGAAGACGAAGTAGGAGAAGCCGATCTCCTCCCGTCGCCGCTGGATCTCCTCGGTTGCCGCCGCCGGGTCAGCGGGGAGTATGGCCAGTGAGTCTATGGCGCGCAGTGCGACCGGGTCGGTGTCGGGCGAGGCCATGAACGGCGCGACCGCGTCGCCGACAACCGGCACGTGGAGCGCGAGCTCGACGTCCCGGAGAGCGCGGAAGTTACGGGCGAGCTGGGCGATCTCGACGCCAGGGTCATCCTGCATCGCGACGAAGGTAACCGTGTCCGCCAGTTCGGCAGCAAGTGCTCGACCCTTCGGTCCGCGCACTGCCATCACCACCGGTGTATGCAGGTCGGGGCCGTCG
>DASTZM010000673.1:0-7046 GCA_035764305.1 Chloroflexota bacterium
GGCCGAACCCTTGCTTGAGGCGCAGCGCCGCCTGCGGCACGGCGTACGACGAGAACGGATCGTCGAGCAGCTCCGAGCGCGCGGCGAAAACGGGGTCGGTGGGGACGGCGAACGGCAGCTTGACGATCACCAGGCAGGTCAGCGCCTCGCCGACGACGTCGATCCCCTCCCAGAAACTGCTCGTGCCGAGCAGGATGGCGTTGGGGGTTTCCTTGAAGCGCTCGAGCAGCTGCTGGCGCGGGCCGTCGAGTCCCTGGCCGAGGATCACGACACCTCGCAACCTCTCTCCCAGGAAGGCGTGCGCGGCGCGCAGCGCGCCATGAGAGGTGAACAGGACGAGCGTCCGGCCGCGGGTGACCTGGCACACCTCCGCAAGCGCCTCGAGCGACGCCTCGCCGAATGATTTGGAAGTGGGATCCGGCAGATCGCCCGGGATGCACAGGAGCGCCTGGTTGGGGAAGTCGAACGGCGAGGGCACGGCGAGCGTGAAGGTGGTGTCGTCGAGCCCGATGCGCTCACGGGCGTAGCGGAAGCTGCCGCCGATCTGGAGCGTGGCCGAGGTGAGCACGACGCAGTCCTTCTGCGCGAAGAGCTGCTGCTGGAGCAGCGGCCCGACCTCCAGCGGCGCCGCGTGGAGCGTGAGGCCACGGTCACGCACGGAGAGCCACGAGACCATGTCGGGGTCGATGCTGGTGACGATGGCCGAGAGATTGACGCGGTACTCGCTCAGCTCCTGGCGCGCGTTAGCAAGGTCGGCCAGCGCGTCGTCGACGAGCTCGGATGCGTCGCGGAAGGGATCGAGGGCCTGTCCGACGCGTGCGAGCGCTTTGTCGAGGTCGCCCAGGTCGGCGCCAAAGGCACGCCAGGCCTCCTCGACCGCCTCCCACGCGTCACCGCGGCGCACGCCAGGCGTGAGGCGAATCTCGCGCTCGCCGCTCATCGGACCGCTGGGGACGTCAGTGACGTGGCGGACGAAGGTCATCACGGCGCCGAAGAACTCGGTGAGCGTCCCGCGTGCAGCCTCGACGGCGTCGTGTGCGGGCTGCGACAGCTCGGGCGCAGTGGTACGCAGCGCGTCGCCGCCGGCGGTGATAAGGACGGTGTGCAGGCGGGAAACAAGACCGGCGTAGCGACCTGGTCCCTGCGGCAGGCTCAGCGCCGAGAGCCAGAAGGTCAGCTCTTGCTGGCCGATCTCGGCGCCGAGCTGCTTGGTGGCGGCGTCCTCCAGGTGGTGCGCCTCGTCGATCACGAGGTCGCCGTACTCTGGCAGCACCTTGCTCTCCAGCGCCTGATCGGCCAGCAGGAGAGCGTGGTTGACGACGAGGACATGCGCTCCCTCGGCCCGGCGCCGGGCGCGGGAGAGGAAGCACCGCCCGGCGCGGTTGTCCTTGCACGTCTTGGGGGTGCAGTGCTGCGCGTCGGCACCGAGGTGGGTGTGCCAGCGGATCGACTCGTGCTCATCAAGCGCCAGCTCGCCGCGGTCGCCCGACTCGGTCTGGCGCAGCCAGACGAGGATGCGCGCCGCGAGCATACGGTCGGCGTCGGTCGTGAGTCCATCGCGCAAAAAGGCGCGCCAGCGGCGCAGGCACAGGTAGTTGGCGCGCCCCTTCAGGACGGCAGCGCGGAATTCGGTGGGAAGCGCGCGGCGGAGGAGCGGGATGTCCTTGAAGTACAGCTGCTCCTGCAGGTTGATGGTGTTGGTGGAGACGACGACGCGCCGCCCATTGGCGACGGCGTACTCGACGGCGGGCAGGAGGTAGGCGAAGCTCTTGCCGACGCCGGTCCCGGCTTCCACAAGCAAGTGCAGTCGCTCGTTGAGCGCCTTGCTAACCGCCAGCGCCATACGGACCTGTCCTGGCCGGACCTCATAGCCGGGGAGTGTCGTGGCGAGCGCACCGCCGGGCGAGAGGACAGCCTTCACACGCGCGGCGTCGACTTGGCGGCGCGTCTTGGCGGGCTGGAGCGCGCCGCTCGACGGCGAGAACGGCGCGAGCAGCTCTTCCGTCTGGCGTCCATCCTGGCCACCACCGGTTTCGGTGAAGGCGGTGCGGGCGCGCTCGCGGAAGACCTCGTCGATGAGACGCGCTTCGGGCAGATAGGAGCCGGCGAAGAGGCGCGCAAGCTGCTGGAGCAGGGCGACGTCGAGCGACGCCAGGCGAGTGCGGCAGGCTGCCGTGATCTGCTCGTCTTCCAGCAGGCGGCCTTCTGCACCGAAGGGCTGGCGCGGCGGCAGCTCGAGTCCGAGTGCGCGGTTGAGCTTGGCGCGTTCGCCCCGCCCGAGGCCCGGCACGAGCAACGCGGCGAGGCGCCAGGCGTCGAGCCGCTGCGCTGATTGGAACAGGGGGGCGCCGGCGGCGCCGGCAGGGCGGATGACCGTGCCGAGTCGGGGGCGCGCACCGAGGGTGCGGCGCGGCATCAGCGGCGCGCGGGTGCGGCGGCGCCCGCGGCAGGACTCTGCGCGTGCACCCACCGGGCGATGAGATCACGCGCCGCGGCGCCGGCGCGGCCCCGGTGGCTGATCTGGTGCTTTTGCCCGGACTCCAGCTCGGCTATCGTCTTGCCGCGCTCTGGGAGCAGGAAGACAGGGTCGTACCCGAAACCGTTGGTCCCGCGGGGCGCGTGGGCGATCCGCCCCTCGCACGTGCCGTCGACGGTGCCGATGAGCCCGGCGGGAGTGGCGAGGGCGATGACGCAGCGGAAGCGCGCGGTGCGCTGCGAATCGGGCACGGCGGCCAGGTTTTTCAAGAGCAGGGCGATCCGGTCTCCGTCGGTCGCGCCGGGTCCGGCGTAGCGCTTGGAGTGAACACCGGGCCCGCCGCCCAGCGCATCGACCTCCAGCCCCGAGTCATCGGCCAGGGCGGGCAGTCCGGACGCGGAGGCGAAGGTGCGCGCCTTGAGGATGGCGTTGTCCTCGAACGTCTCGCCGGTCTCTTCGGGATCGAGCGAGAGGCCGATAGACAATGGGTCGACCAGGTCGGCCGGAACGCCGGCCAGGATCTCGTGCAATTCGGCGATCTTCTTCTGGCTGGAGGTGCCCAGCAACAGCCGAATCACCGCGGAATCGTAGCAGCGTTTCCTGTGGGAGGAACGTTCAGGAGGGCCGCGGCGGACCCTCCGAAGAGCCTGGCTTGCGCGTCGGCAGGGAACCCCGCGCCGCGCACGAAATCGACCATGCGGCGCATGCCGATCACGGGGTAGTCAGAGCCAAACAGGACCCGGCCAGGGGCGATCTGCGCGGCGTGCGTGAGCGCTTCGGGGTCGTAGAGGTAGGCGGCAGCGCTCGTGTCGTAGAACAGGCTTTGAGCGAGGGCGCGCACTTCCGGCATCAGCTCGTAGAACACGAGCCCGCCGCCCAGGTGGGCGCAGATCACGGGCAGACCGGGCGCGACGTCGGCGACGAGCTGGGCGAGCTGGAGCAGCCTGCGGGGCACGGTCTCGCCCTTACCGGCGTACTCGCGCCCGAGTGGCTCGCTGGCGTGGACCAGCGGTATTAGGTTGAGTGCGCGGCAGGCGTCCAGCAGTGGCCCGAGCGTGACCCGGTCGTCGAGCTCAAAGCGTTGGCCGTCTGGAAACAGCTCCCCCACGACGCGGCAACCGAGGGCGGCGGCGCGCTCTAGCTCGCGCACGGCGGCGGCGCCGGCGCGGGGCTGGACGGTGCACGCCGCGATAAGTCTCCCCGGCGCACTCCGCGCGGCGGCGGCGAGGTAATCGTTCTGCTCGACGCACAGGGCGTGGTCGGCCCAGCCGAAGCCGAGCGCGACCGCGACGTCGACACCGCTGGCGTCCATCGTCTCCAGCAGGCGGCGCGCGGTGGCGAGGCGTTTGCTGCCGGGCGGGTTCAGCCGGCCGAACCACTCGTCGCGCTCGGCCAGGGCGGCGCGCCGCTGCAGCACCTGGTCAGAGAAGACGTGCGCGTGCACGTCGACGATCATGGCGCGCGATTCTAGGGGCGCGCCTACACTTTTCTCGTGGACGGATGGCTCGTGCCGAGCGCGGCGTACGTCCACGTCCCGTTCTGCCGCACGAAGTGCCTGTACTGCGACTTCAACACGTACGCGGGCAAGGACCGGCTGATCCCCGAGTACGTCGCGGCGGTGGCCACGGAGATCGGGCGTCGAGCGCAGACCGGACGGCGACTGACGTCGGTCTACTTCGGCGGCGGTACGCCGTCGCTGCTGACGCTGGCGCAGCTGCGCCGAGTCCTGGAGGCGCTGCGGCGCACATGCGGCGTGGCGGGTGATGCGGAGATCACGCTGGAGGCGAATCCCGGCACGTTTGGCCCTTCCTACGTCGAGGGGCTGCGCGCGCTCGGCGTGAACCGCCTGAGCCTAGGCGTGCAGAGCCTGGACGACGAGACGCTGCGCCGACTGGCGCGAACGCACTCGGCGGCGCAGGCGCTGGACGCGGTGCGTACAGCACGGGTGACCGGAATGCGTTCGGTGAACCTGGACTTGATCTACGGCCTCCCGTGGCAGACGCTCGAGTCGTGGCGCGATGGTCTTCGTCGCGCGCTGGACACTGCACCGGACCACATTAGCCTGTACGCGCTGATGGTGGAGGAGGGCACGCCGCTGGCGACGCTGGTCGATCGCGGCAAGTGGGAGGTGGCCGATCAGGACCTGGTGGCGGACATGTACGAGGCGGCGCTGCCCGAGCTGCGGGGCGCGGGCTTCCGGCACTACGAGGTGTCCAACTGGGCGCGCGCGGGCCACGAGTCGCGCCACAACCTGGTCTACTGGCGCAACGAGGCGTACCTGGGTTTCGGCGCCGGGGCGCACGCCTATGCGGGTGGGACGCGATCCTGGAACGTGCGTCCGATCGAACACTACGTGCGTCGCGTCGCGAGCGGCGCGGATCCCACGGAGGGATGTGAGACGCTCGATGCGGCGGGGCAGGTGGGCGAGACGGCCGCGCTGGCGCTGCGCCTGCCGCTGGAGGGGATCGAGTTCGCGCGCTTCCGGCGGCGGTTCGGCGTCGAGCCGCGGCAACGGTGGGCGGCAGAGCTGGGCGAGCTGAGCGCAGCGGGACTGGTGGCCGTGGACGCTGAGCGGGCGCGGATCACGGAGCGGGCGCTGCTGGTCAGCAGCGAGATCGCAGCGCGGTTCGTGGCGTAGCGGCCGGCTAGAACTCGCGCGTCTCGAGCTGGGCGACCAACTCCTCGAGCGCGAGGCGGGCCTCCGTGGGCGGTAGCAGGAGGAGCTGCTCGCGCGCGGCGGTGGAGTAGCGGCCGACCATCGTCTCGCAGTGCTCGCGCGCGTGGTAGCGCTCAAGCACGCCGAGCGCATCGCGCACGGTCTCGGAGTCGACTGGTTCATCTCCCTCGAACAGGCATGCGAAGACGTCACGCTCGTCGTCGGAGCAGCGGCTCATGGCGTACAGGGTGGGGAGGGTCTTCTTGCGCCGGCGCAGGTCGCCGGCGGGCTTGCCGGTCGTCTCGGTCGCGCCCCAGATGCCGAGCACGTCGTCGCGGATCTGAAAGCCGAGCCCGAGCTCGATCCCGAAGCGCTCCAGCGCGTTGCAGGTCTCGACCGAGGCGCCGGCGACCTCGGCGCCCATCACGGCGGCGCAGCCGATCAGGGCCGCCGACTTGCGGCCGATCATGTCGAGGTACTCGGCGGGTCTCACGTCGGTGCGCTTCTCGAAGGAGATGTCGAGATGCTGCCCCTCGGTGATAACGAGACTGGTCTCGGCCAGGCGCGCCGTCAGGCGGGTGATGCGCTCCGGCGGGACGTCGTGGTCGGCGAGGTCGAGGAGGGCCAGATAGGCGAGGACGTGCATGCCGTCGCCGGCGTTGATCGCCTGCGGCTCGCCCCACAACTTCCAGACGGTGGGGCGGTGGTGGCGCAGCTCGTCGCCGTCCTCGATGTCGTCGTGGATGAGCGTGAAGTTGTGGAGCAGCTCGAGCGCGACGGCGGCGGGCACGGCGCGCCGTTGCGGCGCGTGACATGCCTCGGCGGCCAGGAGGCAGATCAGCGGGCGAAGGCGTTTGCCGCTGGGGGCCGCGATGGGGGAGAGGCGCTCGTCCACCCACCCGAGGTGGTAGCGCATCATGCCGTAGTGGGTTGGGGCGACGGGGCGGCGCTCGAGGATCGCCTGCAGCCCCGCCTCGACTCCCGGCAGCAGTCTGGATCGCGCCGCTTCTAAGCGGCTCGCCACTGCCTCTCGCTCAGGAGGTCGATCAGGTAGGCGCGGAAGTCGGGACCGAGGTCGGCACGGCTGAGCGCCAGTTCGACCGTGGCCCGCAGGTAGCCGAGCTTACTCCCGCAGTCGTAGCGCCGGCCAACGTACTCGTAGGCGTAGACGCCTCCCCTGGCAAGCAGCGCCTTGATCCCGTCGGTGAGCTGGATCTCGCCGCCGGCCCCGGGGCGAGTCGTCTCGAGCGCATCCCAGATATCGGGCGTGAGGACGTAGCGCCCCATGATGGCGAGCTCCGACGGCGCATCCGTGACTGAGGGCTTCTCGACCATGTCCTTGATGCGAAACAGACGGGGGGCGACGTCCTCCACGGCAAGGATGCCGTACTTGGTGACGTCCTGGCGCGGCACGCGCTCTACGGCGACGACGGGGCGGCGCTTCTCGGCGTAGATGCGGAGCAGTTGCGCCATGACGGGATCGTCGCCGGCGTCGATGATGTCGTCTGGCAGGAAGACCGCGAACGGCTGGTCCCCCACCACCGGGCGAGCGCAGAGGACGGCGTGGCCGAGGCCGCGGGCTTCCTTCTGGCGGACGTACACGACGTTCGCCAGGTCCGCGATGCGGCGCATCTCGTCGCGATCGGCGGTCCTGCCCTTCGCCTCGAGCGCGCGCTCGAGGTCAGGAGCGTAGTCGAAGTGGTCCTCCATGATCGTCTTGCGCGCCGCGGTGACGAGCACGACGGTGTCGAGTCCAGAGTCGACCGCCTCTTCGACGCCGTACTGGATGACCGGCTTGTCGACGACGTTGAGCATCTCTTTGGGAGAGGCTTTGGTGGCCGGCAGAAAGCGGGTCCCCAGACCCGCCGCGGGAATAATGGCTTTGCGCACCTCCAGTCGCGTCGTCATAGGGGC
>DASTZM010000674.1:0-10071 GCA_035764305.1 Chloroflexota bacterium
CGGCGCCCCCGGCGGCGCGACCATCGGCCCCGGCCGCGGCGCCGCCACCGGTGCTCCTGCTCCCCAGAACCGGCGGGGGCGCGCGCGCCGTCTCTGGCCCGGCTCTCGTACTGCTGCTCGCCGGCCTGAGCTTCGCGCGGCGCCACTCCCTGGATCGTCGCCAGGAAGGGTCCCCGCGTGCGCGACCCTAACCGTGGGCAGCCGATCCAAAGATCACGGCGAACACGAACCGGCCATCGCTGGCGGTCGCTGCGCCGACCGCCAGCCGGTCGTACACGGGATCGAGGGTGTTCTCGCGGTGGGTTGGGCTGCGCCTCAGCCCCTCCTCCGCCCGCTCCGCCACCGTCTCCTCGGGCCCCGGTAGCCGGGCGAGGTTTTCCCCGACCAGCGCATACGCGAGACGGAGCTCCTCGACGAGCACCACGTAGCCCGGACGGCCGCTGGGTTCAAAGTGACTCAGCTGCGCCAGCGGCACTTGCGCCGCCGCCCGCGCGCGGGCAACTTGCTGAAGCGCCTGGTCATACGCCAGTGGCGCCAGCCCGGCGACCAGACGGTCGGCGTTCACCAGCTCGAACAGCTGGTCTTCGAGCGCGCCGAGCGCGGGTGCTTCAGCGGCCGGAGATCCCTGCGCGCTCTCGGCGACCGGCGCCAGCTGGGCCAGAGGTCCGCTTGCCTCGCCTATGGCGCCGGGGGGCGCCACGGCCGCAAGACATGCCACCACAGCCAGCGCTCGCAGCGCGCGCGGCCACACGGGCCGGCCATGGTACAGCCCGCTCTCTGACACACCGGCCACCCGTCGCTGGCTCCGCCGCCATCCTACGCGCCCCTCACGGGGGGTACCGCCCTCCGTGGGACCTACTGGCTACGCGATCCCTCGCACGCCGCGAGCGTGCCGGCGTCGCGTCGCCCGCCGGGCAGGTTCGGACGGGAAGCGGGGCATAGATGACGACGATGGCACCCGGGATGACGATGGCATCCAGCGGCACCCGGGAAGCGGAGCCGGAGGAATTGCGCCTGCGAGACGAGGCCCTGGCCACCGCCGCGCACGACCTGCAGCAGCCGCTCACAATCATCCGGGGACGCGCCGAGCTCCTTCAGCGACTCGTCCGTCGACCTGATGCCGACCCGGTCTCCCTGCGAGAGCGTGTGGACCTGGACCTGGAGAAGATCCTGGCTGCGGTCGACCAGGCGTCCCGACAGGTCTCCGACTTGCTCGACGCCGCGCGCCCCGACGCACGCGAGGCGCCACCGCTCGAGCCGGTGCCTTTCGACCTGGTGGCGCTCCTCCGCGACGCCGTCTCCGGCTGGACCAGCGCGGCGCCAGGCCACTCGATCTCCCTGGACACGCGCGTGCGCGCCCTCGACTGCCGCCTCGACGCCCGCCGCCTGCGTCGCGTGCTGGACAACCTGCTGTGTAACGCCGTCAAGTACAGCCCGCTGGGGAGTGCGATCGAAATCGGCCTGCACCACGAGCATGCCGGCCCGCGGCAGCCCGACTGGGCAGTCATCACCGTGCGCGACCACGGTATCGGCATCCCGTTGGCCGCACTGCCCAGGATATTCGACCGGTTCTACCGCGCCGAGAACGTGGCCACCACCCACGCCGGCACCGGGCTGGGTCTGTCCTCGGCGCGCCAGATCGTCGAACAGCACGGCGGAACGATCCGCGCCACGAGTGAGGTGGGCATCGGGACCACCATCACGGTCAGGCTCCCCACCGCCATCGCCGCCACCGCCGCCACCGCCGCCGGCTGGCCCAGCAGTCTCCCACTGCCGGCGCGCCGGCCCGCGCGCCGGCGCGCCTGGTACGCTGCCCGTCGCGCGGGGAGCGGGCGGGGGCCGGGGTGGACGCCTCGAGAGCGACGGCACGGGCCGAACCCACGCCAGGAGGACGCGATGAGCGCGGCGACTCGCAGCAGCTTCGTCTATGTCACGGCGATCCGCACCACGCCGGAGAGGCTGTGGGCGGCGTTGACGGACCCGGCGCTGATCCGGCGGTACTGGTTCGGCGCGATCGTCGAGTGCGACTGGAAGAGGGGCTCGCCCTGGCGGAAGACGCGCGCGGACGGACGCCTGACGGACACGGGCGAGATCCTGGAGATTGACCCGCCGCGGCGGATGGTCATGCGCTGGCAGGGGGAGTGGAAGCCCGAGTACAAGGCGGAAGGCCCGAGTCGCTGCACGCTCGCGCTCGAGCCGGTGGACGGCGCGGTGAAGCTCACCAGCACGCACGAGATGGAACGGCCGGAGTCCACGTTCATTCGCGATCTGTCCGAGGGGTGGCCGCTGGTCCTCTCCAACCTGAAGTCGCTGCTGGAAACGGGTGAGGTGGCGATGACATAACCGTTCGGCGGCGGGCTTCAGCGCGCGATCGCCGCGGCCCCCTGGCTTCCTGACCCTGGGTGACCCGCGATGGAGTCAGGGACGAACGGCTCGGAGGTGGAGGCACGAGGGCACGAGAAGGAGGGCACGAGGCGGGCGGAGTGCAGTGGCGCTCGCTCAGAACAGGTGGCGGTTGAGGAGGAGGTGCGCGCCGACGCTGGCGGCGTAGCCCAGGGCGATGGCCCAGGCCCACTTGAGGTGGGCGCCGAAGGTGTAGATCCCGCGGGCCTGGCCCATGAGCGCGACGCCCGCGGCGCTCCCCACCGAGAGCATCGAGCCGCCCACGCCGGCGGTGAGCGTGACGAGGAGCCACTGGCCGTGGGAGAGGTCGGGGCGCATCGAAAGCACGGCGAACATGACGGGGACGTTGTCGACGACGGCGGAGAGGACGCCGATCAGGAGGTTGGCGGCGGTGGGGCCGAGGTCGGTGTAGAGCAGCGTGGAGACCAGGCCGAGGTAGCCCAGCGTGCCGAGGCCGCCGACGCACAGGATCACGCCGTAGAAGAACATGAGCGTGTCCCACTCCACGGATTCCATCTGGCGGAAGATGTCGAGCGGCTTCACGGGCCGCGGGTCGGCCTTCCCTGCGCTCTCGGCGCTCGCGGCGCTTTCGGCCACGGCCTGGGCGACGGCGGCGCCGCCGGACCTGGCGAGCTGCGGCTGCGCCGCGAGCCCAGCGGCGAAGACGTCGTCCATCTCATTCACCACCGGGCCGCGAGCGCCCCGCGCGCCAACCGCGCCGTTCGTACCGCGGGCGATGCGGTTGAAGACGTAGCTGTACACCTTGAGGAGGCCCAGGCCGGTCATCATGCCCACCGCGGGTGGGAGGTGCAGGAAGTTGTGGAGCACGACGGTGAGGGCGATGGTGCCCAGGAACAGGAGCACGACGGTGAGTGACCCGGCCTCGAGCACGGGACGCTCCTGGACGGCCCGGGGCCGGCCGTGCTTCATGGCGAGGGACATGATGGTGGCGGGGATCAGCCAGTTGAGGAGTGAGGGGAGGAAGAGGGCGAAGAACTCGGCGAACGTGACGTGGCCGGCCTGCCAGACCATGAGGGTGGTGATGTCGCCGAAGGGGCTGAAGGCGCCGCCGGCGTTCGCCGCGACGACGACGTTGACGCAGGCGAGGGTGACGAATCTCGGGCGTCCCTCGCCGACGGCGATGGAGACGGCGCCCATGACGAGCGCAGTGGTGAGGTTGTCGGCGACGGGGGAGATGATGAACGCGAGGGCGCCGGTGACCCAGAACAGCTGACGGAGGGAGAGCCCGCGCGAGACGAGCCAGGCGCGCAGCGAGTCGAAGACGCCGCGCTCCTGCATGGTGTTGACGTAGGTCATGGCGGCGAGGAGGAAGAGGAAGAGCTCGGCGTACTCGAGCAGGTTGAGGCGGACGGCCTGCTCCGCGCCGTGGAGGTCCCCGCGGGCGACGAAGGCGGCGCCGATCAGGATCCAGATCAGCCCGGCGGCGATGAGGACGGGCTGGGATTTGGGGAGGTGGAGCTGCTCCTCGGCCATGACGGCGCCGTAGGCGATCACGAAGGCCGCGAGGGCGGACAGGCCGATCCAGTGACCGGTCAGACTGAGGGCGTGGTCCACGGGCGTCTCTCCTGTCGAGACAGCCTGGCGCGGAAGACACGCAGAGGCTGTCGTGTGACAGCCTCCTCCGTTCTCCGGCGGCTACAGGAGCCGGGCCTCCCGACACCTATCCGGGTGCCGCGGGACGTGCAACGCCGGGTCGATCGTACCGTTTTGGGCCGTGGCGGGTTGTTGTCGGGTCAGGTGGACGCGAGCAGGGGCTGAAGGCGGCGGTGGGGGCGCAGCTGGCGAGGGAGGGGGTGATGTGGGGGAGTGGGGGGTGAGGGGGCCGATGGGTTCACGGGCGGCGGTGCGCGACGAGTCGGGAGACCGACCGCGGGCCGGCGCCGGCCCCGCCGCCGGTCACCGCCGTACCCCCCGCACCGTCACGATCTCCCAGGCGGGCGTTGGGGTCGCGTTGCTTCCTCCTGGGCCGTCTGCTTCCGCGGCACGCTCCTCCAGGTCCACCCTCCCCACCCTCCCCACCCCGGGCACCTCAACCGCCACCTCACACGGCGCGCCAAGCGCCTCGTGCCAGCGCACGACCACGTCTTCGCCGTCTTCGCTCTGCTTGAGGCACGTCACCAGGGCATCCCCCTCGCCCGTGCTCCGCACCGCCGCCAGCCCGCTCCGGCGGGGCAGGTCTTTCTGGCTCCAGGTGTCGTTGACGGTGTACGACAGCAGCGGCCGGACCGCCTCCCAGCCCAGGCGCGGTGCCCGCTCGGTTCGCCAGCTGCCGCTGTGCGGCACGAACCGGAACGTGAACGCCAACCGGATCCGCGGGTCGTCGCCGTCGGTGTCCGGAGAGGGCGGCCGGATCCGGCCGCCGCGCACCAGCGCACAGCGGACGAACCCAGCCGCCCCAGCCGCCCCAGCCGCCGCACCCGTCCCAGGGTCGTCGCCGGGCTGGGCCGCGTCATAGCGCGTCCAGCGATGATCCGTCGCCATCGCCATCCCGCCCTCCGAGTCGTCCACGCTCAACCAGCGGGCGATGTGCCGCGTCCGCTCCCACGACGGGGGCGGCGCCTCATCGCCGCGGACCGGCCCCGACCCCGGCATCAGCGCCTGCGAGTCCAGCGTGCCCGCGCCAAACGGCAGGCCGTAGTGCACGCCGCCCCCCGCGCGCGGCACGCCGTAGACCAGCTCCACCCGACCGAACTCCCGCACGTCCCAGTCAAGCCCGACCCGCACGTCGACCCACGGCAGATCGCGATACACCGTGTACCGCACCTCCGCCGGTGCGCCCATCACCCGCTGCCGCACCGCCACCGTCGTCAGGACCGGCCCCTGTTCCACCACGGCCACGGGCTCATCCCCCGCCAGCTCGGCCGGCGCCGTCGTCTCGCGCTCGGGCGCATCGTAGGACAGCGCCCGCGGCGGCGAAAGGGTGACCTCCGGAAGCTCGTGCCGCCCCTCGAGGCGCAGCCCATCGATCGCCAGCTTCGATCTCGGCCGGGCCACCGGACCCGATGGGGTCGTCGCGCGCAGCCCGGGCATCGGCGCCGCCGTCCCCGACCCGCCGGTCGCCAGCGCGCCCGCTCCCTCTCCCCGCACGTCGTAGATGCTCGCCCGCCCCGTCGCGCGGCTCACCGCCACCCGCACCAGCCCGTTGTCGATCACGACCTGCGGCGGCGTCGCGGCGAACCACCGCTGGTCGACCCGCCGCGGCGCGCCCGCCATCGCCCCGGCCTCAACCGCCGCCAGCTCCTCCTCGGACGCCGGCTCGAGCGTGTACGCCGCGTAGCCCAGGGCCGGCACATCCCGCGCGACGAACGCCAGGTCGAACTCCCCCATCGTCGCCCGCCGGTCCTGCGTCACCTGGTACGGGACGGTCTCTCCGTCCGGTCCGCGCAGCACGAGGGCACGGTCGCGCGGCAGGAGGTCGCGCTGCGACGGGTCCACGCCCGGGTAGTACGTCACGTGTGCCCGCACGACGCCGCCCCGGTCCCAGTTCAGCGTGTTGAACGCCAGCAACGGAACGCTGTCGCGCGGCACGCTCACGCGCTCGGCGAGCGCGCCCATGGCCCGCCACACCAGGCGCCGCGACCGCGAGTAGACCTCGCGGCGCTCTGCCAGCTTGCGCGGCTGCCCTTCCCCCGCCCCCTTCCCGCCGTAGTTGTGGTCGCGCGCCAGCAGCTGCGCCTTCCACAGCGTCTCCAGCTCTTGCTTTGGATATGGCAGGCCCAGGCGTAGCCAGGCGAGCGTCGACAGCCGCTCGGCAGCGTCGAGCGCGGCGGCGGCGATGCCGTCCCACCGGCTGACGTGGGCGTGGTCCGGCTCGACATACAGCCACGTCGACGGCAGCTCCCCCCGCAGCTCGGGCAGGCTCTCCAGCGCGCCGTCGCGCTCGCGCTGCGCGCGGAAGTAGCCGGTGGGGGTGGTCAGCCGCACGCCGGCACCGCCCGCTTCCCGCCACGCCCGCAGCGACGGCGCGAGGTCCGGCGGCGGCAGATAGAGGTCGCTTCCGTAGTAGAAGAGGGGCGCCACGCCCCCTTCGGTGGTCTTGCTCAGGCGCTCGCCCAGCTCGCGCTGGCGCATCGCGTCCGGGCCGAGGTGCATGCCGTAGCGCCCCGCCTGGTTGTAGGAGTCCGCGCTCCAGGTCAGTACGCGCTCGCCGTTGGGCGCGACGAACCAGAAGAGGGTGTCCGCCGGCGCGCAGCGCGTCAGGACCAGATTGCGTATCCCGAGCTTGGCGCACACCTGCGGCAGCTGCGGAATCGAGCCGGGGATGTCGGTCATCTGGAGCGTCTCCAGCTCCACGCCGTGGCGCTCGCGCGCGTAGCGTTTGGCGTACAGGACGTTGCGGATCAGGTCCTCCTCCTCCTCCTCGATGGCGAAGATGCCGCTCCACTCCGCGCCCAGCTCCACGCGTCCGCTGCGGATGTGCTCGTCCATGCGCGCCGCCTGCTGCGGCTGGAGTGCGCGGTACGCCTCCAGGAAGAGCACGTATTCCAGAAAGAACCGAAAGTCGGGCTGGCGTTCGAGTAGATCCAGCACCGCGGTGAACACTTTCGCGCCGCGAGACAGGCACTCCTCCACGGAACCCATGAAGGTCAGGTCGAGATGGGACATCGGCGCGACGTAGGCCGCCGGTGGCGCCCCGCCGGCACCCGCAGGGCGTGACGCTCCGGCGTTCGTGCTCGTCATGTGAACTGCTCCTCTTCGGGGCGGACCGTCCCCGGTCCACCCGGATGGTCTAGGTCTAGAACACCGGGTCCTGCACGTACACGGTGGCCGGCGGCGTGTAGGTGACCGTCTCGCTCCACAGCAGCGCGCCCGACGCGACGTCGAGGAGCAGGCGCCACAGGCGTTCCCCGGCCTGCGCCACGGCCTCGCGGCCCTCGATCACGGGGGCGGACGTGAAGTCGATGCTCGTCGGGGCGTTGCGCGCCGTGGTGGGATTGGCGGTGGCCCAGAGCAGCGGCGCCACCGGCCCGGCAGACGGAGTGAGCAGCGCCCCGGGCGGCGTTCCCACTCCCCCCAGCTGGTAGATGATCAGGTGGGCGCCGGCCGCGGCGTAGCCGAGCTGAATCGAGTTGGCGTGCTGCCAGTTGTCGACGAAGTACAGACCCGGCTTGCCAGACGGGGGAGGCTCGCCGTACTCGAGCACACCCTGGATCGGCGCGGCGCCCGCCTTCTTTATCGCGCCCAGGCTCTTCTCTTCGATCGTCGTGATCCCGCCGGCGATGTTGCTCGCCATGGGGTTCACCCCGCGGATGTCGATTCCCGTCGAGAGCGCACGGCCCTCCACCGTCTCCACCGCCTTGAGGAGGCGCTCGGCGACGTCGGGCGTGGCGCAGCGCCGCGCGACGAGGTGCTCGGCACCGATCAGCTCGGTCGTCTCGCCGAAGAGCGCGGTCCCGCCGCACGCGACGAGGCGGTCGAACGCGATGCCCACGGACGGATTGCCCGCGATGCCCGACGTCGCGTCCGACGAGCCGCACTTGACCGCCAGCGTCAGACGCCCCGCGGGGATCGGCTCCCGGCGCAGCCGGGAGGACTCGTGGACCAGCCGGCGCGCCGCCTCCGTCGCGGCCGCGACAAGTCCGAACGTGCCGCCGAGCTCCTTCGGCGAGAGCAGCGTGACCGGCGGCCCGCCGCCCGCCTCGATCGCGTCCGCGAGCTCGCGGCTCCCGTTCGTCAGCACCACCGCCGAGACGTTCGGATTGCGCCCGAACCCCACCAGGATCCGACGGAACGCCGCGTCGTCCCGCTTGGTGTGCCCACTCCCGAAATCCGTCACGAAGGTGCGCGTGCGCGGCACCACGCGGCACACCTGGTCGGCCACAAAGCCGGAAGGGAGCACCGCCACGTAGTTGCGCACGCCGACCCTGCCCCCCGGGCGGACGTAGCCCCAGAACTCGCCGGCCGCCGCGCCCCCACCGTCGGCGGCAGACGAATTCTCTGCGGACGCGAGGCTGGCCATTACTTCTTGTTGCGGTCCCTGTTCTCCCGCAGCCACTTGTCGATCTCGAGCTGGACCTTCTGGGCAGCGTCGTCGAGCGCCACCTTCGGCGTCTTCTGGCGGCGGATGATGGCGTTCTGCGCCTCGACGTTCACGTTGTCCCACATGAACTGCGTCCACGGTGCGGTGGGGAACGGCTTCGAGTACTTCAGGGCCTCGAAGAAGAACTTGATGTCCGGGTTCTTCGTCACGTAGTCGGTGTTGGCGGCCGACTTGCGTCCGGGCATCACGCCCTGCGGCGCGGCGTACTTCGTCGCCGGGTCCTTCTGCGAGAACCAGGACAGGAAGTTCCAACCCGCCTCCGCGTTCTTGGCGCCGCGCGAGATGCTCCAGTTGTAGCCGCCCACCAGCGTCGCGGGTCCCTTGCCCGACGGCCCGTACGGCTCGGGCGCGAGGATGTACTCGGTCTGCGGCGAGTACTGGCGGACCGTCGAGAGGAAGAAGCTCCCGTCGCGCTTCATCGCCAGCTGCTTCTGGAAGAACGGGTCCTGCGCCTGACCCTGGAAGTTCTTCTTGAACGCCGCCCAGTTGTCGTACCCACCGACCCGGTCGAACATCCTGACCAGCCAGTCGGCGGCCTCCACGGCAGCGGGCTTGTTGAAGCCGATGTCGGCCTTGTCCGGCGTCACCGTGACGATGTCGCCACCGTTGGCGTAGATCCACGAGTAGAGGTCGGCGTTGCCGACGTCGACCGGCAAAAAGCCCACGCGCTCGAGGCCGCCGGGTCCGGTCTTGGTCAGTTTCTGCGCCGCCTGCTCCATCTCGTTCCACGTCTTGGGCGGCTTGCTCGGGTCGAGTCCCGCCTCCACGTACGCCGCCTTGTTGATCCAGATCGCGCGGTTGTCGCAGATCACCGGGATGCCCCACACGCGGTCGAAGAACGTGCACCGCGCCCACGGGCCCTCGAAGAAGTCGCCCGCGTTGAAGGTCTTGTCCTTCTTGATGTACTGCCCCAGCTCGGTCAGGAGGCCCGCCTCGCCGAACTCGGGCGGCCGGTTCATGTGCAGCACGTCGGGCGGCGTGCCGGCGGCGATCGCCGACGTGATCTTGTCGTTGTAGCCGCCCGCCATCGACGCCGAGCTGCCGGCGATGAAGGTCAGCTTGAAGCTCGTGTTGGGCCTGAGCTTCTTGTAGTCGTCGAGTACCGCCTGGAAACCCTCGAACGACACGCTGGGCACGGTGTGGGTATGCCAGGTCTCGAGTTCGACGGGCTTCGCGTCGACGCTCGGCGCGCTCTCCTGCGCGCCGGCCCCGCACGCCGTTGCCGCCGCGGTCAGCGCGATCGCGCCACCCGCCGCCGCGAAGCGTCCCACCAGACGCCGCCGGGTCATCGCCGGCGCCGGCCGCGGTTCACCCGTCACCCTGTTCCTGCGCGCGTCACTCGTCTCCATCTCGCTCGTCCCTCTTTCTCAGTCGCTGCCTGCTGTGCCGGCCCGGCGCACGCCGGCGCGATCTCCGCCAACTCCTCACCACCGTCCTGCGCCGCGGACGGTGGGCTCGCTCACGCTCGGCGGGCCACCCCCTTCTCACTGGGGATGCGGCCCTGCTCCACGGCGCGCGTCGACTCGCGCACCACCAGCTTCGGCTCCAGAACGATCCGGCGCGCCGCCGGCTCGCCCGCGTCTCCGCCCGCGTCTCCGCCCGCACTC
>DASTZM010000675.1:0-2657 GCA_035764305.1 Chloroflexota bacterium
GTCCAGGGCAAGGACAACCGCGCCGACGCCGGCGCGCTCGTCGACGAGATCAAGAGCGCCGGCGGCAAGGCGATCGCCGTCGAGGCGGACGTCGCCGACGGTCGGGCAGTCCAGCGCATGGTGTCGCAGATCTCGGAGCAGCTGGGCACCGTCGACGTGCTGGTCAACAACGCCGGCATCGAGACGATCATCCCGCTGCTCGAGATGAGCGAAGAGCAGTATCAGCGCGTGCTCGACGTCAACTTGAAGGGCGAGTGGCTCTGCGCCCAGGCCGTCTCGCGTGAGCTGGTCGCCAAGGGCAGGCCCGGCGCCATCGTCAACATCGCCAGCATCCAGTCGGGCATGGCGCTGCCAGGTCGCTCCCACTACGCCCCCAGCAAGCGCGGCGTCGAAGCGCTCACGCGCAACCTCGCCGCCGAGCTGGCCGAGCACAACATCCGCGTCAACTGCATCAACCCCGGCCTGATCGCCACCGACATGACCGCCTGGGTCATGCAGAACAAGGAGATCCTGCCCATCATCCTTGACCGCATCCCGATGAAGCGCGCGGGCGAGCCCGACGAGATCGCCAAAGTCGTCGTCTTCCTCGCCAGCGACGACGCCTCCTACGTCAGCGGTCAGTGCCTCTACGTCGACGGCGGGTGGGTCGTCACCTGATGCCCCCCACCCGCCCCAAGACCCTGCTGATCGTCGGCGGCCCGGCCGATTACCACAACAAGCCCGAGCAGTACGAATCCATCGCCGGCCTGCTCGTCGGCCCCGCCGGCCTCAACGTCACCGTCGCCGACGACTTCCCCGGCCAGACGCGCGACACCCTCTCCGGCTACGACCTGATCGCCCTCTGGTCCACCTGGACGCGCGACGCCCCGGTCGATGCGACCAACGCGCTCCTCGACACCGTCCGCCGCGGCGCCCCGCTGCTGATCATGCACGGCGCGCTCTACAACTTCCGCGACAACCCAGAGTGGGTGCGCGACATGGGCTGCCTCATCCGCTCGCGCCCCATCGCCCACCTCCCCTACCAGGACGTCGCCGTCCAGATCCAGGACCGCACCCACCCCGTCACCGCCGGCCTCGACGACTTCCAGACCGCCGACGAGCTGTTCACGCTCGAGCTGCAGGACGGGGCACAGCTCCTCGCCAGCTTCGACGGCCGCGTGACCGACAAGCCCTTCCGCGACGACGTCGAGCGCGGCGAGGTGGGCGCAGCGTCGCACGCCTGGCGCCTCGCGCAGCCCACGGCCGCGCTCGTGTACGTGAAACGCCTCGGCCGGGGGTGGATCTGCGGCAACGCGCTCGGTCACGACGGCCCCGCGCTGGCCAACCCCGGCTTCCGGCAGCTGACCGTCCAATCGACTGCCTGGCTGACCGGCCCGGCGTCGAAGTAGAGCGCCGACCCACCCAACACTCGAGGGAGACACCATGCAGCCAGCCAGCACAACCACCCGCACCCGGCGCGCCGTTGTCGGCGCCGCACTCGCCACCGGCGGCGCGCTCGCCCTTGCGGCCTGCGGTGGAGCAGCCGCCCCCGCCCAGCCGTCCACCCAGAACCGGTCCCCCGTCACCGTCCGATCCTGGATCGGCGAGCCGAACAGCGAGCGCTACTCCGCCACCCAGGCGGCCGACGCGGCGATCAAGGCCAGGTACCCCCACATCACCATCCAGCACGAGGTCAAGCCCTCCGGCTCCCAGATCGAGATGACCCTCGCCGGCGCCGCGGCGAACACCCTGCCCGACCTGATCATCGCCCAGGGCACCGCCAGCATGTCGTTCGCCGTGAAGGGCATCGACATCCCGCTCGACCCCTACCTCGCCAAGTCCAAGGACTTCGACCTCAAGGACTTTCCGGAGAGTGGCCTCACCCTCTACCAGTACGAGAAGAAGCAGTTCTTCATCCCCTACGACCACGCCCCGATCATGCTCTACTACAACAAGGAGATGTTCGAGAAGTTCGGCGTCAAGCCGCCCGACGCGAGCTGGACGATGGACGACCTCATCGCCACCGCCAAGAAGATGCACCGGCCGCAGGAGGGCATCTGGGGCATGGCGGGCTTTAACCCGGCCGGTGGGTTCAACACCAACGGCTCCTACATGGCGCCCTGGGGCGGCGTGCTCCTGAACGACACCGAGACCGAGACGCAGATCGACAGCAAGGAGTCGGTCACGGCGCTCGAATTCTGGGCCAACACGCGCCTCAAGGACCGCATCAACCCACTCCCCGCGGACGGCAACGCGCGCACGCTGTTCACCACCGGCAAGGCCGCCATGCACGACGCCGGCATGTGGGCCTACCGCGACATCGTCCTCGCCAAGAACAAGATGGAGCTGCCCTTCACGCCGGACATCGCCGACTGGCCGAAGGGCCCCAAGACGCGCGCGACGTCGTCGATGGGGTCGGGCTACGGCATCACCAAGGACAGCAAGGCGCCCGAGGACGCGTGGCTGTACCTCTCCGAGTACGTCGGCAAGGACCCCGACCGCTCGATCATGGGCCAGTTCCTCAAGACCGGCTTCGGCATCCCGGTGCGCTTCTCCTTCATGACCAAGTGGGAGACGCTCAAGGACTTTGCTCCGCCCAACGCGAAGATCATCCAGCCGGCGATGAAGACCTACGCCGTGATGGGACGCCCCATCTCCCCGGCCAAGACCGACTTCGA
>DASTZM010000676.1:0-2392 GCA_035764305.1 Chloroflexota bacterium
ACGCCATCGCGCGGAACGCCCCCATGTCCGCCGGCTGCCCGTACAGCGCCACGGGCACGATTGCCCGTGTGCGCGCCGTCACCGCGGCCCGCGCCGCCGCCGGCGAAAGGTTGCCCGTCGCCGGGTCCACATCAGCCAGCACCGGCGTCGCCCCCGTGTGGGCGATCGCCTCCACCGTCGCGATGAACGTCAGCGGCGTCGTCACCACCTCGTCGCCCGCGCCGACCCCGAGCGCCTCGAGCGCCAGCTGGATCGCCACCGTCCCGTTCGCGCACCCCACCGCGTGCGAAGCACCGCAGAACGCCGCCCACTCCTCCTCGAGCCGCCGCGCGAACGGCCCCCGAATGAATGCAGTGTGCGCGATCACCGCCGCGATCGCCGCGTCGATCTCGTCCTTCATCGCGGCGTACTCCGCTCTTAGGTCGACCAGGGGCACCGGTCCCGCCGTCGCCGCCGGACGCTCCAGTGCCAGGCTAGTTGCCATCGGCCGCTCCGAGAATAGCGCGGTACGGGTTGAGGCCCGTCGCCGGGCAGACCAGGTCCCTGATGTGCTTCACCACCTTCGCCGGGTTCCCCGCCACCACCGCCCCTGCCGGCACGTCGCGCGTCACCACTGCCCCCGCCCCCACCAGCGCGTTCTCGCCCACGTTCACCCCCGGGAGCAGCGTCGCGTTGGCGCCGATCTTCGCCCCCGCCTCGAGCGTCGGCCCGACGATGCAGTCCTTCACGTCCGGGCACAGCGGATGCGGCGCGTTGGTCAGGCGCACGCCCGGCCCCACCCACGACCCGCGCTTGAGCGTGCTGTACTCCGGTACGAACGCCTGCGAGTGGATCCGCACCCGGTCCTCGAGCGTCACGTGGTGCTCGACGATGCTATGGCTGCCCACGCTGACGTGATCGCCGATCGTATTGCTCTCGCGCAGCAGCGCGCCATGCCCGCTCTGGAACCCCGCGCCGATTACGTTCCCCGCGTAGATCACCGTGTGCGACCGAATCACCGCCCCCGCGCCGATCACGGTCTCCAGCTCGCCCGGCTGTGCGCCGCGCGGCGGCTCGCCCAGCACGACGAACTCACCCACCAGACAGCCCTCCCCAAGCCGGACATTGGGGTGCACGATCGCGCTGCGCGCGACCGCCGCGTTGCTAGTCGTCATCCCAGGCAATTTCGACCGGTGCGCCGCCCCGCTTGAGCGACTCGTCTGCCGCTTCGAGCACGCGCACTACCTCCAGCCCGTTCGCGGCATCGGTGAGCGGACGCTCGCCCGTCTCGACGCACCTCACGAAGTGCGTCATCTCGTTGCGCAGCGGCTCCGAGACGCGCAACTTCGGCACGGTCAGATCTCCCCAGCGCTGCCACAGCTTGAACTCGCCGAACGTTTCCAGCCGCTCGCGCGGGTCGGTCCCTTCCTGCGCCGGGCGCCGGTCGAAGCCCTTGTCGTACACGCGGATCATGTGGTCGGCGTCGACGTCGTCGTAGACGACCATCTTCTTGGAGCCGACCACGACCACCTCGCGCACCTTGTTCGGGTCCAGCCAGCTCACGTGCACGTGCGCCGACCGGCGCGCGCCACTCGAGGTCTTGTCGAACTCCAGCACGAGTACCGCCACATCCTCAACCCCCTTCTGGAGGTACGACTGCCCGTGGCAGGACACGCGTACCGGGCGCTGGCCGGTGAGGTAGAGCATGATCGAGATGTCGTGCGGCGCCAGGTTCCACACCACGTTCACGTCCTGGCGGATCTGACCCAGGTTGAGCCGGCGCGAGTAGAGGTACAGCACCTCTCCTAGCTCGCCGCTGCCCACGCGCTCCTTGACCCACCGCACCGCGTCGTTGTGCAGGAAGGTGTGCCCCACCATCAGTCGCAGCCCGCGCCGCTCGGCCTCCGCCGCTAGCCGCTCGCAGCCCGCACTCGTCGTCGCCAGCGGCTTCTCGACGAAGACGTGCTTCCCCGCCTCCAGCGCCGCCAGTGCGTGACGCTCGTGCAGCTCCGCCGGCGTCGCCAGCACGACCGCGCTGACCTCGCCGTCATCCAGCAGCGCTTCCAGCGAGTCGTGCAGCCGGACGCGCGGATACCGCGCGCGCACGTACTCCAGCCTCGCCGGGTCCCTGTCCGCGACGGCCGCCAGCGGTGAGCGCGGCAGCTCCGCCAGGTTGCGGATGAGGTTGGGGCCCCAATACCCGGCTCCGACCACCCCGACACGTGCTGTCACGGCCGCCATCAGGAAGTCAACGGGCCAGCCGTTCCCGCGGCGGCCCGATTCAGCATCACTTCGCCGTACACCGCGATGGGGTCATTGGCGCACCGTTCCCAGCCGTGCCAGCGGCAGATCCAGTCCCGCGACGCCTGGCCGACGCGTCGCCGGTAGTCTGGGTTTCTCGCCAGCTTCTCCA
>DASTZM010000677.1:0-3282 GCA_035764305.1 Chloroflexota bacterium
GAGGCGGGAGAAGGGCTCAAGAAGCCGGGCGAGATGCTCACCCAGGCTGCGGCTCGCGCCGGCTTCCAGTTGGTGACCGACGTCAGTCCGCCGTCCGAGATCAAGGGCGGCGTCATGTTTTTCCAGATCCGGCTCGGGTCACAGCCCTTCCATCACCGCGGCGACCAGCCCGACGTGCTCCTGTGCTTCAACCAGGAGGCGTTCGAGGTCAATATCCAGGAGCTGGCGCAGGGCGGTCTGCTGATCTACGACCCCGACACCGTCACGCCACGCGACACCGGCAAGTACCGCGTGCTCGCCTTCCCGCTGGAGCGCATCGCGGCCAAAGACCTCAAGATGCCGATCGTCAAGAACGTCGTCGCGCTCGGCGGCATGGCGGCGCTGTTTGGCCTGGACACCGCCGTCCTGTACGCGCTCATCAAGGAGCTGTGGGAGCGCAAGGGCGAGGCCGTCGTCAACACCAACAACAAGGCGCTCGAGGCGGGCATCGCCTACATCGAAGAGAACATCTCCGCCGAGGAGCGCGCGAGCTACCGTGTCAGCCCGAGCACGGCCACCGCCGAGAACATGGTCGTTTCCGGCAACCAGGCCACCGCGCTCGGCGCCATCGCCGCCGGCTGCCAGTTCTTCTCGGGCTACCCGATTACCCCCGCAAGCGACGTGATGGAGTTCCTCGCGGCCGTCCTGCCCAGGGTCGGCGGCACCGTCATCCAGGCCGAAGACGAGATCTCCGCCATCAACATGATCATCGGCGCGGGCTACGCCGGCAAGCGCGCTATGACCACCACGTCAGGCCCCGGCCTCTCGCTCATGGTCGAGGCGATGGGCCTCGCCACGATGGCTGAGGTCCCGATCGTCATCGTCGACGCCCAGCGCGCCGGACCGTCCACCGGCATGCCCACCCGCCACGAACAGGGTGACCTCTATCTCTGCGCCTACGGCGGCCACGGCGAGGTCCCGCGCATCGTCCTGGCCGCCACTTCCGTCGAAGACTGCTTCTACCTGACCGTGGAGGCCTTCAACCTGGCGGAGAAGTTCCAGACGCCAGTGATCTTGATGAGCGACACCGTCGTCTGCGTCCGCACCGAGGCGATCAAGAAGCCCGATCTGTCCGGGATCAAGTTCGAGCACCGCGTGACGTGGGAGCCGTCTCCCAACGGCAGCAGCGGCAACGGTAAGCACGCCGAGGCGTACGCCGAAGGGGCGGACAGCTACCTGCGCTATCGGCTGACCGAGGACGGCGTCTCCCCCATGGCCATCCCCGGCACTCCGGGCGGCCAGTACGTCGCCATGGGTCTGGAGCACAACGAGAAGGGGCGGCATCGCCCCGATCCCCGCTCCCACACTCAGATGACCGAGAAGCGCTTCCGCAAGTTCGACCTTGCCGCCAAGCAGGCGCCCGCGCCGGTCACGTACGGCGATCCTGACGCCGAGATCGGCATCGTCGCCTGGGGCTCCACGGCCGGAGTCGCCATCGAGGCGATCGACCGCCTGAAGGAAGAGGGCATCAGCGCCGCACTCGTCGCGCCGAAGATGCTTCTCCCGTTGCCCGACGCCCAGCTGGCCGGCTTCCTGAACAAGAAGCACATCATCATCCCCGAGGTGAACTACCGCGGGCAATTCGCCGACCTGATCCAGGCCAGGTACCCGCGCCCGGTCGCGCGCATCAACGTCTACGGCGGACGCCCCATGCTCGTCGCCAAGCTGGTCGACGCGATCAAGCAGATCGCCGCCAAACCGCCCGAGAACACACGTGTCGTGCTCGACCCGATCTTCGGCAAGCTCGAAGAGCTGGTCACGCCCGACGATCTTCTTGCTCCAGTCGAGACTCGCTGAAGAGGAACAGACAACAATGGCTGTTGACACCGGCGTCCGCGAGCGGACGGTTGAGGACTACAAGAGCGACGAGAAGCCGACCTGGTGCCCCGGATGCGGGGACTTCGGCGTGCTCAACGCGGTCTATCGCGCGCTGCGCATCAAAAATTTCGAGCCCCACCAGGTCGTGGCCGTCTCGGGAATCGGCTGCTCGTCGCGCATCCCCTACTTCATCTCCACCTACGGCTTCCACGGCATCCACGGGCGCACCATGCCCATCGCCACCGGCGTGCACGTCTCGCGGCCCGACCTCAAGACCCTGGTCTTCGGCGGCGACGGCGACGCGTTCGCCATCGGCGCGGGGCACTTCGTGCACGCGATGCGCCGCAACCTCGACCTGACGTACGTCGTGATGGACAACGCCATCTACGGCCTGACCAAGGGACAGACCTCCCCCACCAGCGGCTCCGGATTCAACACCCTCTCGACGCCGCAGGGGAACCCGGAGCAGGCGCTCAACCCGCTGCTTATGGCGGTGGCATCCGGCGCCACGTTCGTCGCGCGCGGCTTCTCGGCTGAACCGCAGAAGCTCGCCGACCTCATCGTCGAGGGCATCAACCACAAGGGTTTCTCCTTCATCGACGTCTACAGCCCGTGCCCCACCTTCAATAAGGTCAACACCTTCAAGTCGTACAAGGAGCTCGTTCAGCCGCTCCCCTCCGAGCACGACCCGTCCGACCCGATCAAGGCCATGCACTACGCCAACAGCCAGGAGCCCCTCTACCTGGGCGTCTTCCACCGCCGCGAAGCACCCACCTTCGGCGACCAGGTCCAAGCCGCCCACACCGGCGACGAGACCAACCGCCAGAAAGTCCTTGAAAGCCTCTTCAAGCGCTTCAGCTAGACCGTGGCCTGTGTCCTGCAACGCAGGACGCAGGCAATGAAGAGACAGAACGTCCAGGACGCCTTCACCGGCGAAGGCAACCCCCACCAGGAGGGAATCCGCGTCTCCGCTACCGGGGACGAGGCAATCGAGTTAGACGTTGTGCGCGGCCGCGTCTTGGTCGTGGTCCCCGCCGGCGTGCCCGACGACCAGCTCTTCGAGCACCAGGAGCGCGTCCTCGGTGAGCTGCATCTGGAGGACGGCACCATCCTGAGCTTCACCATCGAGGATGGCGCCAGCGGGGCCCACATCGGGACGACCAAGGCCAACAACTCCAAAGAGAGCCGGCATCACGAGGGTCTCAGCTCGCTCAACGTCCCCAGCTCCAGTTAGTCCCCCCGCAGGCGCCACCTGGCGCGCTGCCGGCGCGACGCGCACCGGCGCCAAGCGGAACGCGAACGAGGACGCCTGGCTAGTCCTCCCCCCACGTGGACACCGGCCGCTCCTCGCGGCCGTGGCCGACGGCGTGGGCGGCGAGGCCGGTGGCGAGCGCGCCAGCCGCGCCGCTGTCGACGCGCTTCGCG
>DASTZM010000678.1:0-2188 GCA_035764305.1 Chloroflexota bacterium
GGAATGCACCGTCGCCTGGCCTGGCAGCGATGGAAGCGAGCGGGGATCCGCTGTGTGGTGCTGGCCATGCTCGTCGCGGGAGCGGGAGTTGTGCCTGGCAGGCCGGGCCGATCGTTGGCAGGCGCAGAAGCGGCGCGGCTCCATCTTCCGGCGCCCTCTACGTCCGCTGCCTCCGCTACCGACCCGGTGGGGACCACGTGGCGCCTGCCGCCGGCCGGCGGTGGGGACGTCGATCGCGTTGTGGACGGTGTGGGTGGCGAGGCCGTCGGGCCGGAGTGGGAGACGACAGCTGACGGTGGGCCGGCACCCGCGTGGGATCGAGCCCGCTGACAGGCTGCGACCAGCCGGTGGTGTGGACCAACGTCGGTGCGGCCATCGCCCGCCTGCACCGGGCGCTCGCGTCGCACCCGGAGGGGATCGTCTCCTGGCACACCGTGCGGCCCGCGCAGATCCGAGATCGCGCCCTACCCGCCGCCCGCGACCTCCTCGCCGACGCCCAGCTCGCCGCGCTCGAGGCCGCGTTCGATGGCGTACTCGACGAGGTCTGCGCTGCCCTTGCCGAACTCCCCGAGCAGTACATCCACGGCGACTGCCACGGCGGCAACATCCTCATCGCCGCCGGCGATGTCTCCCGATCCATCGACCTGGACCACCTCCCACTCGGGCCGAGGATCTACGACCTCTTCTAACTCATGGCCGATCGCGTCAAAGAGCGCGTCTACGACCCTGACCGTCTGGCAATCATCCGGACCCTCTTCCCCACCTGCTCGTCGGATACGGGCGCCGCCACTCAGGAAGACGTAGAGAACCTCGATCGCCATCTCCGCACCCTCACCTGGATCCGCCAGCACCGGCAAGACATCGAGCGCTGGGTGTCTCCATCAGCCATGGCTGCGGACGGATAGGTGATGCGCACCGCACCACCGCTTGCGTTTGCACGGCGAGAGGAGTACGCTGCGGCGTGGAGGTGGCGAGATGCCGACGTTTGTGTCGCTGATCAGCTGGACCGAGAATGGAATCAAGAATGTGCGGGATACAACGAAGCGCGCTGAGGCGGCCAAGTCGATGGCGCGGAAAATGGGCGGGAAGCTCCAAACCGTCCTGTGGACTCAGGGGCGGTACGACCTGATCTCGATCGCGGAGTTCCCCGACGAAGAAACCGCGATGGCATGGCTCCTGACCCTGGGCGGTGGGGGGAACCTACGTACCGAGACGATGCGGGCGTACTCGGCCGGGGACATGGAGCGCATCCTGGCGAAGCTAGACGGCAACGGCGGTGGCGCGGCCAGTGGCGCGGGGGCAGCGAAGGCCGCCAAGAGCTAACTGCGTGGCGTGGCGGTGCGGCGACGCCATGCCACGCAGCCGAGCGCGAGCGCTTACGGCGCTGAACGGGCCGATCAGACGAATGGCAGTCTCCTAGCCGCGCCACTCCCGGCGCAGGATGGCGTACATACGCAGGTCGCGGTGCCGGCCCTTGTAGAACTGCGCCGACATGGCCGAGCTGAGCGGAGAGCAGCGCGAACGGCTCAAGAAGAGCGACTTCGCGTACGTCGACAAGGACGGCGGCGGGCACCTGCCGATTCACGACGAGTCGCACGTCCGGAACGCGATCGCGCGCTTTAATCAGACCGACTTCGAGAGCAAGGCGGCGAGGGAGCGCGCGCAAGAAGATCATGTCGGCAGCCAAGCGGCACGGCATCGACGTGTGGCCGACGACGACAAAGTCATGAAGCGCGCGGCACTTGCCCAGGCCCTCTGGGAAGGTTCGGCCAAGTAGTTCGGTCGGCGGCGCCAGCACCAAGACCGATACTCATACCCGCACTAACAGAGGAAGGAGCACACTCATGGGCGGACTCGACGGCAAATTCGTCCTCGTCACCGGCGGCGGGCGCGGCATTGGGAAGGGCATCGCCCGCGGCATGGCCAAGGAGGGCGCCGGCGTCGCCATCTCCGGCCGCGTCAAAGACACCCTCGACAAGACCGCCACCGAACTCGCCGACGGAGGCGCCCAGGTCCTCGCCGTCCCCGCCGACGTGACCGACGAGGCCAGCGTCGACGCGCTCTTCAGAGCCGTCACCGAGCGCTTCGGGCGCCTCGACGTCCTCGTCAACAACGCCGGTGCCTTCGACGGCGGCCCGCTCGACGAGCTGTCCCTCGACGCCTGGAACCGCGTCATCGCCACCAACCT
>DASTZM010000679.1:0-3246 GCA_035764305.1 Chloroflexota bacterium
TTGATCTCAGCTTCCGCCATGCGGGCCGATTCTAGCCGGGTCGGTTAGTACGTCCCGGCGTGCAGGCCCCGGGCTCCCAGGTCGGAAGCCAGCTTGCGCAGCCCCAGCGCCAGTCGTGTCTTCACCGTCGACTCGGGCGCAGCCTGCGCCGCCGCGATCTCACGGTGGGTGAGACCGCCGAAATAGGCCAGCTCCACGGCCTGCCGCTGCTCGAGCGGCAGGCGCGCCAGCGCCGCGCCAATCAGCCGCCGTCGCTCCGCCGCCCACACCAGCTCTGGCACCTCGGGTCCGTCGTCCGGCGCCTCAGGTGCCTCAGCCACGCCATCGCGCTCCGGGTCACGGCCGGCGAAGCGCGCCACCGACGCCAACCCTCGCGGCCGGCAGCTCGCCGCGCGCAGCTCGCTGATCGCCTTGTTCCGGGCCAGACGCAGCAGCCACGTGCTCCACTTCACGCGCCCGGGCTCGTACGTTCCCGCGTACTGCCACACCCGGCAGAACACTTCCTGCACCAGGTGCTCTGCCTGCGCGGCATCCCGCAGCAGCCGGACGCCCAGCGCGTGGACCGCCCCCGCGTAGCGCCCGTACAGCACCGCCAGCGCCTCATCCGACCGTCCGTCCCGCGCCGCCACCCGCTTCACCAGTGCCTCATCGGACAGGCCGTCCAGCGTCCTCGTGTCCCACCGCGCCAGCGCCGAAGGAGCGAGAACCATGAGCCCAGACTAGGCTCGACCCCCCCAGGTGGGCTACCGGGACTCCCCGGTATCACGCCGCGTTCGGCACGGTATTGTGCCCCGGGATCACCCGTGTTCCTGGGCGTGATCCCACCGAACGCGAGCCGTCACTCCATCGCAATGATCCCGCGGCGCAGCGCGAACTTCACCACTTCGGTCTGCGACCCCAGCCCAAGCTTGCGCATCAAGTTCCCGCGGTGCATCTCCACCGTCCGAGGGCTCAAGGTCAGGCGCTGCGCGATCTCCGCGTTGCTGAGCCCTTCCGCCGCGAGCTGGAGCACTTCCCGCTCGCGTGTCGTCAGCAGCTCGTACGCGTCGAGTGTCGCGGGCTGCGCCTTCTCGACGTAGGCCGCTATCGCGCGCTCGGAGAGCGGGGGACTCAGGTAGGGCCGGCCCTCCGCCACCTCGCGCACGGCCCGCACGAGCTGATCGCTGCTGGCGTCCTTCAGGACGTACCCCGACGCACCGTGGCGCAGCGCCTCCAGCACGTAGGGCTCGGACGCGTGCATGGAGAGCACGACGACGCGCGTGCGCGGTGCTCGCTGGCGCACCTGGCGCGTCACCTCTATCCCGTTCAGTCCGGGCATCATCACGTCCACCACCAGCACGTCGGGCTTCTCCCGCTCGACCAGCTGAACGGCCTGAAGGCCGTCCGACGCTTCTCCCACGACCCGGAATCCATCCCCGCCCCCCTCCAGCAGCGCGCGCAGTCCCGCGCGCACGACGGTGTGGTCATCAGCGAGCACGATGCGCGTCATCCGACTCACCCTTCTGCCGCGCTCATCTTCGCCGCCAGCGGCAGCACCGCCGCAACCCGCGTCCCCTCTCCCGGAGCCGAGTCCACCACGAGCGACCCATCGAGCAGCTCGACGCGCTCCCGCATCCCGGACACGCCGCTCGTCGCGTGTCCCACGCGCTCCGGACGGAACCCCGCGCCGGAGTCCTCGACCTGCACGCACAGCGCCTCGGCCGTCGCCCACACGCGGAGTGACGCCTCCGGCACGCCGGCGTGACGGGCGACGTTCGTAAGCGATTCCTGCGCCACGCGGTAGGCGGCGGTCTCGATCTCCAGCGGGAAGCGGCGGTCCACGCCCGAGTGCTGGAACCCAACCCGCACCCCGGTCTGCGCGGTGTAGCGCTCGAGGTGCCAGAGCAGCGCCGGCAGCAGGCCGAGGTCATCCAGCACCGCCGGACGCAGCTGGAGGGAGAGCGCGCGCACGCGCGCCATTGCCTCGCCCACCAGCGTGCGTGCCTCCGCGACCGACCCCGATTCGAGCAGCAGTCGTACGCCGGTGAGCGACTGTCCCAGCTCGTCGTGCAGCTCGCGCGCCAGCCGGCGCCGCTCCTGCTCCTGCACCGCGACGAGCTGTCGTGAGAGCGCACGCTGGCGCTCCTGCGCCGCGTGCGCGGCGGAGTACAGGCGCGCGTTCTCGATCGCGAGCGCGCACCGGCCCGCCAGGTCCTCCGCGAGGGTCACATCGGACGGCGTGTAGCGCGGCGCGCTGGCCCCGCGCACGAAGGTCATGACCCCCAGGATCTTCCCCTGCGCGATGAGCGGCACGAGCATGGTGGAGCTGAAGTCCAACCCCCGCAGCAGCGCCAGGTGCTTCTCATCTCGGGCCACGGCGCGCAGCAGCTCCTCAGACACCTCCTCGCGCAGCACCGGCTGCCCGGTGCGCAGCACCGTCGGCACGCCGTAGGGCATGGCCGGGTCGACGGGGTACTGCTCCTTGAGCCAGCGCGCGAGCTGCTCCTTGGCCGGATCCGCCACCGCCGCCGCGAGCCGGTCGACTCGCGTAGGGTCGTCCTCCGACACCATGTCCACGACGCAGAGATCGGCGATGGTCGGCACCGCGGACTGCGCGACGGCCTGGAGCGTCGTCCCGTAGTCGAGGCTGGACGCGAGGACGTGGCTCGCCTGCGCCAGGAAGGCGAAGCGACGCTCCGCCTCCTGGGCCGCCGCGCGCGCCGCCTGCTCGCGCTGGAGCTGCTCGAAGGCGGCCTGGCGCATCGCCGCGCGCAGCTCGATCTCGCTGACCGCGCTGCGCGCCAGGTTCTCCAGCCCCTCGATGTCCTCGGGCGACCACTCGCGCGTCTGCGTGTCCAGCACGCACAGCGAGCCCAGGGCATGGCCTTCGGACGTGATCAGCGGCGCCCCCGCGTAGGCGAGCGTCCCGAACTCGGCGATGGCGGGGTTGTCCCCCAGGAGCGGGTGGCCGCGCAGGTCCCCCACCGCAAGCGGCCGGCGGAGCGTGACGGTGTGGGCGCAGAAGGCGTACGCGAGCGGAGTCTGCCGGGACTGCGCCAGCTCCGGCGACACCCCCACCGCGCTCTTGAAGAACTGCCGCTCCTGGTCGATCAGCGTAAGCAGTGCGATTGGCGCGCGCAGGAGCGCCGCCGCCAGCTCGGTCAGCCGGTCGAACGACGCCTCGCTCGGCGTGTCAAGCAGCGCCGCCCGCCGCAGCGCGGCCAGCCGCCGCGGGTCCCGCACCACGCGCCGCACGGTCGACGTGTG
>DASTZM010000680.1:0-10222 GCA_035764305.1 Chloroflexota bacterium
GGCGCTGGCGGCGGAGGCGGCGGGGATTCCGCTCACCCGCAGGCCGCCGGTCTGGGTGAGAGCGAAGGCGCCCACCACGACGAACCCGGCCACGCCCGCGGCGAGGGGGATGCCTACCGGGCGGCCGAGGGCTCGCACCGCGCCGGCGAGGTCGGGGCGCGACCGGTGCCGGGCGATGGGTGCCTCACGCGCCGTCGTGATCGCCACCCGCCGGGTCTCTGGCCACAGCAGGAAGACGGCGGCGCCCATCACGAGCGCGAGGCCGGCCCAGATGAGCGAGACGAGCGGATTCACAAACGCCTGGAAGTGCGCGCGCCCGTCGTCCTCCCAGCCGGCGAGCACCAGATAGAGGTCGTCCAGGCGCGGGAGCGTGGTATGGATCGCCACCTGCGTGCCCGGCTGTTTCTCCCACCCTCGGTGGAATCGCTTGGCCGGTGCGAGCAGGACGGTGTCGCCGGCCAGCGGCCCCTGCGCCGCGACGCCGACGGCGGCCTGGACGGTGCGCACCGTGCCCTCCTGGCGCTCGGTCTTGCCGAGGTAGGTGAAGGTGTACTGCCCAAGCCGCAGCTGCTCGCCAGGGGCGAGGGTGGCTTCGTGCCCGATCTGGAACCACGTCGAGCCGATTGCCCCCAGACCGATCAGCACAATGCCGAGGTGGACCAGGTAACCGCCGTAGCGCCGACGGGCGCGCCAGACCAGGCGTGAGAAGGCGCGGGGGAGCGCCTCGTGCGCGCTGCGGTGCCGCAGCCACGTGGCGCGTCCCACTTCGGCCAGCGTGACGCCGGCGACCAGCACCGAGGCCACGACGCCGAGCTGCGCCGTGAGCGAGCGAGCGCCCAGCGCGAACGTGCCGGCGGCCACGAGGATGGCGAGGACTGCCGGCCCGGCGAGGCTGCGAAGGAAGCGGGGGACCGACGTGCGGCGCCACGAGAGCGCCGTGGCCGCCGCGAGGAGCAGCAGCATGGCAAAGAGCAGCGGCCCGTTGACCTGCTGGTAGAAGGGCGGGCCGACGGCGACCTTGACGCCCCGCACGCTCTCCGAGATGAGCGGGTAGATCGTGCCCCACAGCGTGGCGAGCGCGACCGCCGCCAAGATGAGGTTATTGAGCAGGAACGCCGTCTCGCGCGAGAAGAGCGCATCGACCGCCCCGTCGTCACGTAGCTGGCGCAGGCGCCAGACGATCAGCGCGATCGACACGAAGGCGACGAGCGCGAGGAAGACGAAGAGCGCCGGGCCGATGGGCGACTGCGCAAAGGAGTGCACCGAGCTGAGGATCCCGCTGCGCACGACGAGCGTGCCGAAGATCGAGAGCGCGAAGCTGGCGAGCACCAGGCTGACGTTCCACAGCTTGAGCAGCCCGCGCCGCTCCTGCACCATGGCGGAATGGAGGTAGGCGGTCATGGTGAGCCAGGGCAGGAGGCCGACGTTCTCGACGGGGTCCCACCCCCACACGCCGCCCCAGCCCAGCGTGTGGTAGGCCCACCAGCCGCCGAGCAGCAGCCCCGCGCCCAGGACGGCCCACGCCGCGAGCATCCAGCGCCGCACCGCCGCGACCCAGACGGCGTCCAGCCGCCCGGTGGCGAGCGCGGCGACGACGATGGCGAAGGGGACCGAGCTGGCCATGTAGCCGAGCAGCTGCAGCGGCGGATGGACGAGCATGCCGCTGTCGTAGAGCAGCGGGTTGAGCCCCCGGCCATCGGCGGGGACCGGGGACAGGCGCTCGAAGGGGTCGGCGAACGCGGCGAGCAGGTAGGCGAAGAAGGCCTGCGTGGCGGCGAGGGTGGCGGTGACGTACGGCACCAGCGCGGCGTGACGGCGCCACGCCCAGGCGATGGCGGCGGCGCTCCACAGCGCGAGCGTCCACGCCCAGAAGAGCAGCGAGCCCGACTGCCCGCTGTAGAACGCGGCGAGCCGGATGAACCACGGCATGTCGCGCGTCGTCTGCTCGGCGACGTACTTGACCGAGAAGTCGTGTGCGAAGAGCGCGTAGAACAGCGCACCGGCAGCGAGCGTGAGGAGCGCGGCGACGACGTAGACCGCGTTGCGGGCGCTGGCGACGAGCGCGGGCCGCTGCCGCAGCTGGCCCAGGATCGCCGCGAGAATCGCGTAGACGGAGACGACCAGCGCCAGCAGGACGCCAAGGCGGCCGAGACTGGGGAGCAGCGCTGCCGCTGCCGGCGCGGCCAGTGCCACTAGGTCGTCCCTTCGAACTTACTGGGGCACTTGGCGAGGAGCGTGGTCGCCTCGAACGTGCCGCCCTGGGTCAGCTTGCCTTCGACGACGACCTCCGCCTCCTCGTTGAAGGCGTCCGGGATCACGCCGCGGTAGACCACGGGCAGCTGCTGGGACGTGGCGCGGTCGAGGGCGGTGAAGCGCAGGAGTGACCCCGCCCGCTCGATGGTCCCCGGCGTGACGTGGCCGGCCACGCGCACGCGCTGGTTCTGAATCGTGTCGCCCTTGGCGCGCAGCTCGCCGATGGTGAGGTAATAGACCGAGCCCGAGTTCAGCGCGGAGGCGATGAAGAAACCGAGTGCGGCGAGACCGGCGCCGCCGGCCACCAGGGCGCGTGACCTGGGCCAGCGGCGCCGTGCGGGGGCCGGACTCGGCCCGCCTCCGACCTCGGCACCATGACTCGGAACGGGGATTCGCACGCCGGCCGTTGCCACCGAAACCATCGCTCCGAGCATCCTCCCTAAGAAGGAAGGCCGCATCGGGGGAAACCCCGACGCGGCCGGGCGGCCTACCAGATACGGCTGCGGGCTACTCGTCCCGCTCCCGCGGATAGGGCGGCACGTACGGGTCCGCGATGTTGTGGACCCTGTCCGCACTGAATTCCTTGCCCTTGCCGTGGCAGACGTTGCACGTCTCCTGGCGGTCTGCGCTCCACGGGTCCGCCGCGTTGGCGTAGACGGTCATCGCCTTGGTGTGTCCCACGCTCAGCTCCGAGTCGTGGCAGCCGGTGCACGCCAGCCGGGATGCGTTCTCCTTCCAGGCCGGGCTTTCCTTGGGGTCGTGGCACTTGGTGCAGTTGCGCACATCCTGCGGGAAGATCACCTCCTTGAAGGCGTCCGGGTTTCCGGCGTAGATCTGCTCGGGATGGTCGAGGTAGCGGCCGAAGTGCACGCCGTGCAGCCGCCTCGAGAGCGGCACCGCGCCGTAGCCGCTCCAGCCGTTGAGCGACGTGCCGCCCTGGTTGGCGAAGGCGTCGCCGGTCTCGTAGCGCGCGTAGTCGTGGCAGCTCTTGCAGTAGTCCGGGTTGAACGGCTCGGGGTGGATGGGGCCTTCGTCCAGGTGCCAGATGGTGTCCCCATGGCACTGCGTGCAGTTGGTGGCCACCTTCTTTTCCTCGGTGGCGGTGCCGATCTGGAAGTTCATGAAGCCGATCGCCACGCGGCTCACATTCGGCGTGCGGCCGGCGGTGGGCTGGATCCAGACGTAGGTGCTGTAGGTCCCGGGCGGCAGACCGGCGACGTCATCCAGCTGGTAGGTGATCCGGTCGGCGGTGCGCGTCACGGCCGGGTCGGCCCAGTCGAGCGGGTCGGTGAGGCGGCGCAGGTCATTGGTGGGATAGGAGGCCTTGCCGACGTTGACGTACGGCTCCATCGTCACGCCGGCGGTCATCCCGCCCGAGTACTTGATGCCGGGTGTCTTCCAGCCCATCGTCGCGGTGACCGGGCTGTCGTAGATGTCGATGCGCGAGCTCTCGCCCTGCAGGTTGCTGCGGATTGTGACGCTCGTGGCGCTGGCGGTCACGGTGACGTTCGGCAGGCTTGCCGCGAGCCAGTCGCGCACCTGGTTGGGGGACTGCATACCCGACGGCGCGTTGAGCACCACGGGCGCACCGCCGTTTACGGCGATCCTGAAGGTGTCGCCCGGCGCAAAGACCCAGCCGCCGCCCTGGGCGGCGCGGCCGTTGGAGACAGAAGCCCGGAGCTTCGAGTCGCCGTTCCGGGAGACGCCGGTGAGGACGGGGACGGTGCGCGCGCGGTTACCCGAGACGTACAGGCCGGCGGTCGAGAAGTTGGTCACGTCGACGCGGGTGTGGTCGATCGGCGCGCCCGCATCGTCCTTGATCACCATCGTGACCAGGGGCGCTTCCCCGGCGACGTAGAACTTGCCGTTCGCCGGCTTCGTCATGCTGACGTCCACGGCGTTCATCGGCTGGCGGATGGCGTGGGCCTCGACGATGCCCTTCCCACTCCCGGTGCTGGTCTCCGCCGGATGGCAGCGCGCGCAGCGCTGGTCGCTGGTCTGGACGCCGCCGGTGTGCAGCTCCATCCCGGCCGGCTTGGTGGCCTCGTCGGAGAACCAGACGTTGTCGTGGCAGGCGCCGCAGGCGAAGCGCGAAGGCTGCGTCTTGAAGCGGTCGTCCACGTGGCACGCCTTGCAGTCCTTGACGTTGGCCGGGAACAGGACGCCGGCGAAGTTGCGGAAGTTGCCGGTCTTGGGGTCGGTGTTGAAGGCGTTCTCGAGGTGCTCGCCCATGTGGACGCCGTGGACGCGGCGGATTATGGGGTCCGGCGTGCGGGTGTTGGCGGGGGCGGCGGGATTCTCGATGTCGCCCGCGTAGGCGGCGTAGCCGTCGTTGTTGTGGCACGCCTTGCACGTGCGGATCGGGTCGGAGTCGAGCGCAAAGCTGCCGATGGGGTTCCGGGCCGTGGGGTCGTTGTGGTGCAGGTAGAACTTGCCGCTGTCGGCGCCCAGGTGGCAGGAGGCGCACTTGGCCTTGTCGACGGTCAGGTGCTCGGGTGTGGCAGTGCCGATCTGGACGTCGGTCAGCTCCATGAGCTGCTGCATCGGATCGTCCTTGCGGACGGCCCACAGCGCAACGGTGTACGTGCCGGGCTCTTCGTCCCCCACCGGCCGCAGGCGGTAGGTGAGCGTGCCGGCGGTGCCGCCGGTGTCGGGATTCTGGAGGAGGTCGATGTAGTGGTGGGGCGTCTTGGACCGGTCAGTCGTGGCGTTGAGCAGGCGCGACGCGGTCTTGGTCTTGGCCGGGTCCTGCGGGCCGTACATGTACAGGTTGAGCGTGGCGAACTCGCGCTTGTCGAGCGGGCGGCCGAGCCTGTCGTTGAGCCCGATGGTGATGCTCGGCGCTTGCCCCTGCGCGAAGTGCGTGCCGTTGGCCGGCTTGGAGACCGCCAGGCCGACGACGAGGTCGGGCGTGGCGGACTTCGGGACGGCCGCACCGGGCAGCTGCGCGACGAGCGGCGCGCCCGGCACCGGAATGGCTGCCTGGGCGACCGAACGAGCCGTCCCCACCTCCCTGACTGGCGCGCCACGCTGCGCCACCAGCAGGATCGCCAGCACGACGCTGGTGATCCCGAAGGCGAGGGCCGCGATCCCGACGAGTGACCTACCGGCCATGCTGAATCCCCTCTTGCCCGATGGCCGGCGCGGACACGCCGCCCGCCGACTCCGGCCTCGGGGACAGCCCCCATCCTAGGCGCGAGTGCGGCGCAGGGGATCACCTGTACAGGTGATTGGGCAGGTGATTCTGTTCGGCGGACGGCCCGCTGCCCTCAGGCAGCCGGGCGGCCCGGGTAGCGGCGCGGCGGCGAGGCCGGTGCGCTATCCGGGCGCGTGGCAGTCCAGGCAGATCGACTCGATGCGCCCCGCGTGGCTGACGGGAACCGCGAGCCCGCCGGATCCGGGCGCGTGGCACATCAGGCACGGCTCGCGACCGGCGACGACGTGCGGTACGGCGCGGCCGAGGCCCGTGCCGCGCGCCGGGACCACCTGGATGCCGGCCGGCGCGGGGAGGCCAGGCACCACCAGGATGGTCGCCGGGGCCTGCGCCGTGGCGGTGGCGGCGGGCAGCGTGCTGATCTCCGGGATCGTCACCTGACCGACCGGAGCGGGCGGCGCGGGCGCCGGCAGCGGCGGCCGGGCGGTGGGCACCGGCACCGGCGTGTTCACGGGCAGACGGTCCGCCACGGGCTTCGCCGCGGTGATGGGCACCACGACGGGCAGCGTGTGGCACGAGTCGCACGAGTTGGAGATGGTCTTGCCGGAGGCGCTGACGTGCTTACCGTCGTGGCAGCGGAAGCAGCCCGCGTTCTCGGTGTGGCCGATGTTATTGGGATAGGTCCGCCAGTCCACCTTCATCTCGGGGAACATGTTGTGGCTGTAGGCGCGCTGCACGGCTTCGACGGCGCGGTTGATGGCGCCGCGCTGCGATGCGTAGAGCGGGGTGTAGCTGGTGCGGTAGAAGGCGTCGAGGCGCTCGGCGATGCCCTTCACCCCGGCCGCGCCGTCGGGCCAGTCGTGCGAGAGCGCGGCCACGCCCTCGCGCTTGATGAATGGCAGTGATCGGTCGATCGTGCCGTCGTCCAGCAGCGCGTCCATCAGCGCCGCGGGCGAGCGGAAGACGTGGGTGGGACGGTTGTGGCAATCCATACAGTCCAGCGTGCGCTGCTCGGCGGCGGCGAGCGCCGCGGGCGAGAGCGCGGCGGACTTGTCCTCGTAGACCGTCTTCACTCCCGCCGGGTCGGTCACTTCGACCCACGGGATCTGCTGCCGCTGCGCGTCGGCGGCAACGTAGCGCACCTCGTTGCGGATGTCCATGTGCCAGTGGATTCCCTCGCTCGAGCTGCGGTCGGGCGATCCGCCACCGGTACGGATGGCAAAGGTGGTCATCGTGCCGGTGCTTGGCTCATCGTCGGCGAAGTGCGGCCGCACCACGACCTTGTCCCCGAAGAACTTCTCGGGCCAGTGGCACTGCTCGCACGTCTCGCGCGCCGGACGCAGCTCCTTGATGGGGGCGGGAATGGGCCGCGGGTAGTTGTTCAGGGCGTAGTTCACCACCTGCCGCGCACCCGAAAGCTTTGAGCGCACATACCAGTCCGCACCGGGCCCGATGTGGCACTGCACGCAGTCCACGCGCGCGTGCGGCGAATCGGCGTAGGCCATCGCCTCGGGCTTCATCACCCCGTGGCACGAGCTGCAGAACTCGGGGGTGTCCATGTACGCGACGGCGCGCGTGGTGGCGATCCCCAGCACCGCCACCACGACCATGGTGGTCCCGGTGAACACCGCCAGGATGGTGCGGTGGCGCGGCTGATTGAGGTCGAAGACGGGGTAGTGACGCTCTTCGAGAGGGTGGTGGCGGCGGAAGCGGAGGTCGAGCCACGCGCCGAGCGGCACGAGCAGGAGCCCGGCAATGAAGATGGTGGGGACCACCAGGTAGACGATCGCGCCGGCATACGGGTTGTCGGCCCCTTCGGGCACGTCCAGGATGAGCGTGATCGCGAAGACGACGGCGGCGCCGGCGGCGATGCCGAGACCCGCGAGGCTCAGCCAGTTGCGGGTGGCGGCGGGCAGCAGACCGCCAGAACCCCGCCGGGGGGGCGGCGGGGTCTGGGCGATGGTGGTGCGCTGCTGCAGATCTGACGTGGGGCGGTCGCTCATGTCCCTCCTCTTTCGCCTGATACGCCCGCTGGCTTACTGCGGCGGGGCATGGCACACGGTGCAGCTGGCGTCGCTGCGGCCGATGTGGTTTGCGGGCATCGCCAGGTTGCCCGTCGTGTGGCACATCGAGCACTGGTCGCGTCCGGTGAGCACGTGCGGGATCGCCTTGGCGACGGCGCGCGCGGCCGGTTGCGCACCCGGGGCAGCGGCCAGGCCGGCGGACGGCGGCGCCTCGGCGACCGCGGCTGCGGGCGTCGCTGCGGGCGTCGCTGCGGGCGCGGTGGCGCTCGGCGTGGCGGTGGCAGCGGGCCGCGCCGTCGGCGTGGCGGCGATGAAGGCCGCGCGGGGAACGTCACCCCCGCTGAGGTCACGGTAGGAGAGCTGGAGCAGCGCGACCGAGCGGCGGAAGTTGTGCACCGCGGCGGCCTTGCCGTCCATGCCTTCCAGGCCTCGGACGAGCAAGTAGTTATAGATCGCGCTCTTCACCTTGGCGTCGGCCTTGGCGACGTCCGCCGCGTCGAAGTACGGGTGGCCCTGCACGGACTTGACGCCGGCGTTGGCGATGGCGCCCTTAAGCACCTCGAGCAGGTTGAGCAGCTCGTCCTGTACCGGCTCGGCGCGGCCGTTGCCGTCGTAGTCGGCGCGCGCTACGAACTCGGCGAGGCTCTTCTTGCCGGGATGGCAGCTCTGGCAGGAAGCCAGGTACTGGTACTGCCCGTCCGGGCTGATGGTGTTGAAGGAGTGCTCACCCACCTGGAAGCGATAGGCCGCGTCGGGCGCGTTGGCCGGGATGGTGGGCCACATGTGGCACGTGACGCACGGACCGGGGGCGGCGCCGCCGAAGAGCATGGTCTGCCCCGTGGGATCACTGGGACTCTTGATGGGGGCGCTGCCGACGATCCGCCCGTGCGGCGAGTTGGGGACCTCCTGGCCGTAGGTCACGCCGGCCATGTCGGCCAGCATCTCGCCCGCGGCGCTGTAGTGGGGCGTCGAGCCGCCGGGGGCCGCCTCGGGCGGCACGCGGCCGTTGTGGCACTCGACGCACGTGGCGGAGAGGCCGAAGTCCTTGTCGATGCCCACGGCGTTGACGGGCTTGCCGGTAACGCGCAGCTGGAAGGTGTTCTTGTCCGAGTGCGGATCGTGGCAGCTCGCGCACTGCAGGGCTTCGGGGCTGTTGTTCCAGGAGGCCGACTCACTGGGGTTGGCGATGAAGCTGATATAGCCCTCGCCCGAGTGGCAGCGCACGCAGGCCTGGCGGCTGGGACCGGTGGGATACGTCCACGCCTGGGACTCCTCCTCGGAGTGCTTGGCGAACTTGATCTCGGTGCCCTTGATGTGGTTGCCGCCGCCGTTGTGGCACTGGTTGCAGACGCCCGAGTCGACGCTCTTGGCCATCTTGGCGCCCTGGGTGACGTGCTCCTTGGCGGGGCCGTGGCAGTTCTCGCACCCGATCACGCCCATGTTGCGCAGCGCGCGCGGCATGGAGCCCCACGTGTCGGTGCCGGCCTGGATCGTCTCGAGCGCGGGGAACTGCCAGCCGGTGGCTTCCTGCACGGCCGCGAAGCCGCCGTTCTGGGCGCCGGGGTAGTAGCCGGTGGTGTGGCAGCGGATGCAGCGCTCCCCGTAGTGGCTGCTGGCGGGATCCGGCAGGCCGTTGACCTCCTCGCGGAAGATCGTGGCGTGGCCGGTCTCGGCCCACTCCTCGGTCTGTTTGGGGTGGCAGTCGGCGCAGTGGCCGGCCTCGACGCCGATGTACTCGCCCGAGCGCAGCTGGAGCGACGCCATGGGGCTCGCGCCGGCGGCGTTGGTGAGGACGACGTCCACCTTGTAGATGCCGATCACGTCCGGTGTGAACTGGACCACCTGCTGGTCGCGGGCGCTGAGCTGCGCCTTGGACTTGGACGGCGGCAGGAGCGTCCAGGCGTACTTGTCCACCGGCACGCCGGGTTGGGCAAGCGCTTCGAGCACCACCGGCACGCCGACGCTGACGTTGTCCAGCCCGGTCGTGCCGACCTGGATCTTCGTCTTGCCGTCCGGGAGCATCGTCTCGATCACGTACGGATCGGCTGGGTTCGCGGCGACGGCGACGACCTTGATGGTGGCGACGGGCCTGACCGGGCCGCTCTGCTGGTTGGCGGCGAGCGGCGGCGCCTGCTGCCCCGCCGCGAACACGAGGAACAGGCCGGCCGCGGTGAGGAGAAGGCGCCAGGCCTGTCTGCCGGGTGCACCTCGGGGTTTCATCTGAGTCTCCTTCTTATTCCTTGCTCAACCGCGTGGGGCGGCGTGGCAGGCGAGGCAGGTGGTGTTCTGCCTGCCGGCGTGACTGGCGGGTAGGCCGATGGGGGCGGGGGCGCCGACGACGTGGCAGCTGCTGCACGCCTGCCGGTCGGCGACGGTGTGGGTGACGTCCTTGCCGAGGCCCGTCGTGCGCGGGCCGCTCACCGAGCGGGTGGCCGCGGGGACGGCGGCGCCGGGCACGCCGGCCACGGCGGCGGCGGTGACGGTGGCGAGCACGCCGGGGTCGGCCGTGGGTGTGGCCTGCGGCGGCGGCGTGGGCGTGCGCGTGGGCTGGGGCGGACGCGTCGGCGTCGCGGTGCGCGTCGCCAGCACGACGACCGCCTGGCGGTCGGGGCTGACAGGGGCGGCGGCGAGCGCGGTGTCCTCGAACGTGGCGAACCAGTAGAGGCCGGACAGGAGCGCAACGAGCGCCACGCCGGCGACCGGGACGAAAAGCAGTCGACGGCGTCGCATCTCGGTTTCGGGCGGCGCCGGCGGCGCGCCGTTGCGCGCGAGCGCCGCCAGCTCGGCCGGG
>DASTZM010000681.1:0-5116 GCA_035764305.1 Chloroflexota bacterium
GCCGGCCGCGGCGGCCGTGGTCACGCGCTCGTTCTTCTACGCGCCGCGCTTCTCCGACGCGCGCTTGCGGCTCGGGCGCTGGTCGGACTACGCGCGCTTCTGGGCCGTCTCACTCGCCGTCGTCGCGCTGAGCTTCGCCGCCTACACCGCACTCGGCGCCGTGCGCTGGGACCCCTCCGGCCGCACATTCCTCAGCCAGCTCGCCGAGCAGATGGCCGCCGCCGGCCAGAACATCAACGACCTGCCCGCTGGCCTCAGCCCCCAGCGCATGCTGCTCATCTACGCCGTCGGCGGGCTGACCGTCTTCAACGTCGTGCCCGGGATGCTCACTGGCTTCGGCGAGTGCTTCGGCTGGCGCGACCTGGCCTTCCCACTGCTCTACCGCGTGCGTCCCTGGGCCGGCTTCGTCGTCGGCGGTCTGCTCTGGTTCGCCTGGCACCTCCCCGTCGCCTTCGTCCTCCCCCAGTCGCAGGCGTTCACGCCCGCCGAGCAGGCGATCAACCTGCTCGTGCTCGCCGTCGGCGCCGTCTGCACCTTCACCTACCTGGCCTATGTGTACGCCCGCAGCGGCAGCGTTTTCGTCGTCTCGCTCGCGCACATCGTCCTGGACAACGCCTCCCGCTCGGTGTCGTACTACGTCGTGCTCGACAACCAGCTCCTCGCCAACCTCGGCCTCACCCTCTCCTCCGCCGCTGTCGTCGCGATCCTCCACCTGCGCGGCGACCTGCGCACCCTGAAGCTCAGTCCGTAGTCAGCGGCATTCCGACTGGCCGCCTGACCTAGGGTCGGCCGCCGCCCGGTGTATGCAGGCCATGGTGCAGCGGCGTCCGTGGAGGCTCTAGCAGGCGGCGGTATCAGCTGCTAGTGGCCCCGGCGCGGAGTCAGCTCGGCCAGAGCCGCCCGGCAGCCGCGAGCACGGACAGCGCCTCGAGCGTCACCCACTCGTTCGGCCTCGTCGCGCCGCCCGGCCCCCACGCCACCCGCGAGGCGCGGCCGATGTAGCGCGCCCGCCCCGCCGCGTCCGCTGCCACGCGCGCCTGGGTGGGCTGGTAGTGCCGCCCCTCCGCCGGCCACGCGCCGCCCGGCAGGCGCTTCGCCTCCAGCAGGTCGAGAGCTTCCGCGCAGCGCTGGTCCTTGATGTGCCCCGACTCGGCCATCGCCACCAGCCCACCCAGCACGTCGTAGTGCCAGTAGTGCGGGAAGTGCAGCTTGACGAAGGCCGGGTGGATTATCGATCCGTCGGTCCGGCGCCGGAACAGCTGGCGCTGCAGGAAGACCCCCGCGGCACGCTCCCCCGCCCGGCGCACCGCCTCGTCTTTCGTCAGCTCCGCGAACGCGGCCAGTGCCCGCACCGGGAGCAGCGTCTCGTGGAACGAGGAGACGTGCGCCTCCGGCCGGCGATCGCAGTTCCACCCCCCATCCGGCCACTGGTGCTCCAGCAGCCGCGCCACGATCAGGCTCGTGCGCTCGTCCGCCAGGCCGAGGCGCACCTGGCTGAGCACCGCGTTCGCCTCGATCGACCCGTGCAGCCGCGCCGGCCCGCGCCGCGCCGGGATCGGCCGCGTGTGCTCCGGCCCCAGCACCCACTCGTTCACCTGCTCGCGCAAGGGGATCAGCGACTCGTCACCCGGCGGGTAGCCAATCTCCGCCAGTGCTGCCAGCACCCAGTGGGCGCCGAGCCACTTCGCGTACGGGTGGTACGGGATCCGCCCCGCCCCGTCGCGCTCGCTCAGCAGCGCCTGCGCCCGCGCCGACTCCCGAATCTCCTCACGCAGCGCCCGCAGGTCCGCTGACTCGGGATCCTCGCCGCACACCTCCGTCCGCACCCTGAAGCGGATCGCCGGCTCGTCCGAGCCAAGCAGCCACCCGATGGCCGCGTCTGAAGCCATGCCTCCAGTATCAACTGCCGGGCACCCCGCGCGTCGCGCGCGCGTCTCCCGGGTCTCCCGCGTCAGGGAAAATCCCGATGCCGCGCGAGCCAACCGCCGGCACGGTCTCCGTTGGTAGCCGCCGCCCAAGAGAGAGGACCACCCACATGCGCATCGCCGAAGACGCCACCCACCTGATCGGTAACACCCCGCTCGTCCGCCTGCGCCGGGTGGTGGAGGGCCCGGGACAGGTGGTCGCCAAGCTCGAGGACTACAACCCCGCCAAGAGCGTCAAGGACCGCATCGGCGTCGCCATGATCGACGCCGCCGAGCGCGCGGGCCGCATCGGGCCCGACACCATCATCCTCGAGCCCACCAGCGGCAACACCGGCATCGCCCTGGCGTTCGTCTGCGCCGCGCGGGGCTACCGCTGCGTGCTCACGATGCCCGAGACGATGAGCCGCGAGCGCCGCCTACTGCTCCGCGCCTACGGCGCCGAGGTCATCCTCACCCCCGGCAGCGAAGGCATGCCTGGCGCCATCCGCCGGGCGCAGGAGCTCGCCGCGTCCGACCCCCGCTACTTCATCCCCCAGCAGTTCGAGAACCCCGCCAACCCCGACATCCACCGCCGCACCACCGCCGAAGAGATCTGGCGCGACACCGACGGCCAGGTCGACGTGCTCGTCTCGGGCGTCGGCACCGGCGGCACGATCACGGGAGTGGGGCAGGTGCTCAAGGAGCGCAAGCCATCCGTACGCGTCGTCGCCGTCGAGCCCGACGCCTCGCCGGTCCTGTCCGGCGGCGAGCGCGGCCCCCACCCGATTCAGGGCATCGGCGCCGGCTTCGTGCCCGCCGTGCTCGACACCACCGTCTACGACGAGGTGGTCCGCGTCAAGAACGACGACGCCTTCGCCACCGCGCGGCGCATGCCGAGGGAAGAGGGCCTACTCGTCGGTATCTCGTCCGGCGCGGCCGTGTGGGCCGCGGCGCAGGTCGCGCGCCGCCCCGAGAGCGCCGGCAAGCTGATCGTCGTGATCGTCCCGTCCTTCGGCGAGCGCTACCTGAGCACCGCGCTCTTCGCCGACCTGGCGGACTGATCCCACTCCGGAGCAGACGCGGCGGCGTTCCGCGCCGCCGCCGGGCCCCCTACCTGAAGTCGCCCTTCACGTCGTAGGTCACTTTCGGCGAGCTCGGGTGGCTGGTCGGGACGGTCACGCGGAACAGGTGCCGGCCGTCCATCCCGGGATGCATCGCGGTGACGAACTTGACGTCGGTGGAGGCGCCCGCCTTGAGAGTCGTCGAACCGACGACGGGTTGGGGCGGTCAGCAGCCCTCGAGCGTTTCGACGGTGGCTTGTCCCAGGATGACCGTGCGCTTGCTCTGGTTGGTCAACCGCACCGCGACCGGGACCTGCACGTCCAGCCGGACGCGCCCGAGGTCGATCACGGGGTAGTCGACCGTGACGGCGTCCAGCTCCAGGTTGGCCGCCGTCGGCGATCCGCCCGCTGGCACCGTCACCAGAAAGGCCGCGCCGCCGGCGACCGTCGCCGCCCCGGCACCCAGCCAGAGCCACGTCCGGCGGCGTGTCGCCCCCCGGCGCGGCGGCAGCTTAGTAGCATACGGGTCGTACCCCGCTCGTCGCCGCCTTGCGGTCATGCGTCCTGGTCCCGAGACGAGTGTCGGACCGCCGGCTGAGGAAAGGCTGAGTCCTGGCTGACGCTTTCCTGAAGACGTGCCCAGGTGGCATCCCACCGCTGCGCTGGACGGCGCCGGCGGCCCGCAGGCCCTACACGGCGCGGTTGAAGCGATCCGCGAGCACGTCGCCCAGCAGCTGGAACCCCAGCGCCAGGGACACAATGGCGGCGCACGGGAGCGCGCTGACCCACCACGCCTCGCCGAGGTACGGGCGGCCGGCGGCGACCAGTGCGCCCCACTCCGGCTCCGGCACGGGAGCGCCCAGGCCGACGAACCCCAGCGCGCTCCCCGCCAGGAGTGCCGTGCTCGCCCGGGCGCCCGCCAGCGCGAGCAGCGGGCCCAGCACGTTCGGCAGGATGTGCCGCCACAGCACGCGCTGCCTCCCCGCCCCTATGGCGCGCGCCGCCGCGACGTACGGCGCCGCGCGCACGCCGGTAGCGCTCGCCCGCGCGACGCGCGCGAACGACGGGATGCGCATGAAGCCGATCGCGAGCATCGCGTTCGCGAACGACGGGCCATACGCCCCCGCGATGGCGATCGCGAACAGCAGCCCGGGCAGCGCGAGCCAGAGGTCAATCACCCGCCCGAGCAGCGCGTCCACCTTCCCGCCCGCGTAGCCAGCCAGCAGCCCCAGCGCGGCGCCCGCCGCGCCCGCCACGATCGTCGTGATGCCGACCGCCGCGAAGGCGTACTGCGCCCCGGCGGCGACTCGCGCCAGCACGTCCCTCCCAAACTGGTCCGTCCCCAACCAGTGGACAGCCGAGGGCGGCTGGAGCCGCGCCGCCGTGTCCACCGCCAGCGGATCGCCCGTGAGCGCCGGCCCGAAGACGGCAGCCGCGCTCCAGAACCCGATCAGCCCCCACGCGGCGAGCGCCGCGACCCGCGCCGCCCGTCGTGGGTGTCGTGGGTGTTCTGGGGCGTCGGCGGCCGGCGCGCGGCCCGCCGCGACCGCGCCCGCGCCGAAGTCGCGGCGGGCCGCGCCGCGCGCCGCGTCGTACGCACCCGCCGGCCCCCGCACCGCCACCCCGATCGCCATGCTACCGCGTCAGCCGCGGGTCGACCAGATGGTGGGCCACGTCGGCGGCGAGATTGGCCACCACGAACCCGCACGCCAGCGTGAGGACCGCCCCCTGCGCCATCGGGAGGTCGCGCGACAGGATCGAGGCCACCGCGAGTCTGCCCAGCCCCGGCCACGCGAACAGCGTCTCGACCACCACCGCCCCGCCGAGTAGCGACCCCAGGTGGATCGCCGTGAGCGCCAGGATCGGCGGCGCGGCGTTCGGCCACACGTGCCGGAGGTACAGCGCCAGGACCGGCAGCCCCTTGGCGCGCGCCGTGCGCACGTAGTCGGCGGCCAGCGCCTCGCTGAAGGTCGCCCGGCTGATGCGCGCGATGGCGGCCACGGACGGCAGCGCCAGCGTCAGCACGGGCAGCACCAGGTGCTCGGGACCACCCGTGCCGGCCACCGGCAGCATGCGCCACCGGACCGAGAACAGCGCCACCAGCGGCAGCGCCACCGCGAAGACCGGCGTCGCCAGCAGGAGCGACGTGAG
>DASTZM010000682.1:0-4159 GCA_035764305.1 Chloroflexota bacterium
CGAGGTCACGTTCACGCCAAACGTCCGCTCTCGCCCTATCCCGTCCGCGCGGGTCGTCGCTCTGAGCGACCGCAGCCAGCCATCACCGTCCCACCCGCGCGCCCCCCACCGCCCCGGCGGCTCCGGGATCCCGGCGCGCGCGAAGAGCTCCCGGTTGTACGGCAGGACCGAGCTGTGCCCGCCGACGTAGTACGGCAGGTTGACCACCTTCCCACGCCACACCGCCGCGGAGTCGAACCCTTCCTTCACCAGCCCGCCCGTGGCCACTCGGTCTCGCCGCACGCGCTCGGTGAGGTCCCGCGTCAGCCCGCCCAGGTAGAGGGAGGGCGGCGCGTTGAACATCACATCCGGCGGTGTACCCCCGGACACGAGCGCCAGCAGCTTCTGGTCCACCTGCGCCGCCGGCGCCTCGATCGTGCCCAATCGGATTCCCGGGTGCGCCCGCTCGAACGCACCAGCCACGTGCTCGCCAAACGTCGATTGCTGCTGCGCCGTCAGCCCGGCCAGCAGCTCGATCGCCACCGCCTCGCCCAGCGCCGGCCCGCCCTCGTGTGCCACGTCCCGCCCCCCGACACCGCACGACGCCAGCCCAGCGGCGCCCAGTGTCACGCCTGGTCCGGCGAGCACGCGCCGCCGCGACCAGCCGGCGCTGCCCGCACCTTGCCTCACGAGCACCTTCCCCGACAGTTGTATCCCGACCGACGCCGCTTCATCCCGCGCGCCTCTCGGCATACATCCTGCTGCCCTGGGTCCGACCCAGCTCACCTCCCTCCTCGTCGCTCTCAGGGCCGCCGCACGCCGCCGCACGCCGCCGACAGGTCGGCTCCTATCCCCTACGTCTGCGCCTTGATCAACGCCTCCACGCCCGGCCGCACCCGCTCCACCATTGTCTTCGCCGTGATCTCCCCCGCCATCACCTTGTTGAACTCGGGCTGAATCACCTGCAGCCACGCATCCGTGAACACGGGGACGGACTGCGTCGTCGCCGTCCACCCCGTCGGCAGCGCCTCCAGCGTGCGGTCCATGTCCGCCGCCGTCAGCTTGCCCAGCCTGACGTAATGCTCCTTGAACTCGGCCGCCAGTGACGGCCGGGGCGGCACGAACGTCGACTGCAGCGGGAAGATTCGCATCGACTCCTTGCTCGCCAGGAACTTCAGCAGCGCCCACTGCTCGTCCACGAACTTGCCCAGCTTGAACCCAAACCACGGATCCGCCGTGATCCAGTTGCGCCGCGTCAGCCCCAACGGGTTCGGCACCGCCGCCACACCCCACGCCGGCGCCGACGCGTCCGACCACCGTGCGAAGTTGCTCGTCGCCGTCGACTCCATCGCCACCTTCCCCGCCAGGAACGGCGCCACGTTCCCCGCCACCCGCGTCGCGTCGGCGCTGGTGGGCCGCACGCGGTGCTTGTGCGTCAGGTCAGCCACGAACTGGATCCCCTCGATCACCGCGTTCGGCTCGTGCAAGAAGGTCGTTGCCTTCGCCGTCTCGTACGCCTTGAGGTCGAACCACGCTCCGCCAAAGATGTACGCGATCCGCCGGTCGTCCCCCCACGGGTTCCCCGTTCCCCACTGCGCCCCAGCGCCATCCGTGTCGCGCGTCAGCGCCCGCGCTGTCGCGAGGAACTTGTCCCAGTTCCACGTCTTGTCCGCCCACGACGGCGGCGCCACCTGCCCCGCCTTCTGGAACAGCTCCTTGTTGTACGCCTGCACCTGGATTCCCACCCCCATCGGCAGCGCGTACCGCTTCCCCGCCATCTTGGTCGCCTCGACGAACTTCGGATAGAAGTCGGAGAGGTCGTACTTGTCGCGCGCGATCAGCGCGTCCAGCTCCAGCAGCGCCCCCTTCACCGCCCAGTAGCGGTAGCCCCCCGTCCCCCACGGCCCCGTCACCGCCGGCGGCGTGCCGCTCGCCAGGAGTGCCGCCACCTTGTCGTTGAAGCTCGATCCCGGCGAGACCGGTTCCACCTTCACCTGCGGGTTCTGCTCCGTGAAGCGCGTGTAGAGCTGCACCATCAGCCCGCGCTCGATCGGCTCGTCGCGCGTGATCACGTCCAGCGTCGCCGGCCCCAGCGCCTTGGCCGGCGCGGCCGGTCCCCCAGTCTGCGTTCCCACCCCGCACGCCAGCGCCGGCGCCGCCGCCAGCGCCCCACCCATGCCCCCCACGCGCGCCAGCCATCCCCGCCGCGATACCGCCCGCCAGAAGCGTCCGCTCATGTCGCGATCGACCTCCTAGTCGCCGCCGAAGTCGGTCTCCCTCCGCTCACCTCGAAGCCGGAGCGGGGCCGGGAGAGGGACTCACCGGCCTCCGCCCCGGCTTCGCGGAGGGAGAGAGAAGTGCGGCTGTGCCGCGTCCGCGTGCTTCAGCCATGGTATTTCAGAACGCGGCACAAGTCAAACGCCGTTATTTCGAATGCGCACGCCAGTATGATGCCCCGCATGGCCCCAGCCGATCAGCCCGCCTTCGTCACCCGCGATCCGGCCGACTCGCTGGCCAGCGCCGCGCCGGTGACCTGGGCACTCCGCGAGTTGGGCGAGGCCTTGGGCCAGGCATCCGCCGCGACCGAGCCGCCACCGCACGTCGTGGTAGCCGGTGCGGGCACGCCGGTCGCACGCGCGGCGCTCGCCCGCGCGGGCCTACCGCCCCTCGAGGGACCGGAGGCGTTCGCTCTCGTTCCGACCCCCGAAGGCATCGTTGCTCTGGGGTCCGACGTGCGCGGCCTCGTCTACGCCGTGCTCGAGCTCGCCGACCGCGCGCGTCACGCGCAGAACGGCGGCATCGCTGCCGCCCTGCGCCCCACCAAAGCCGTCGTCGAGCGCCCGGCGTGCCGCGTGCGCAGCATCGCGCGCCTGTTCAGCAGCCAGACGGAGGACCTTGGCTGGTGGCACGACCGCACGTTCTGGACCGACTATCTGACCGAGCTGGTCACCCACCGGCACAACCGCTTCGCGCTCACCCTGGGCCTGGGCCATAACTTCCCGCGCGGCGTCACCGACGACTACCTGCACTTCCCCTATCCCTTCCTGATCGACGTCCCGGGATACGACGTGCGGGCCCGCGGCGTCTCGGCCGGCGAGCGCGACCGCAACCTCGAGACCCTCCGCTTCATCGGCCAGGAGGTCAAGCGCCGCGGCCTGCAGTTCCAGCTCGGACTCTGGACCCACGCCTACCGGTGGGTCGACTCGCCGCACGCCACCCACCCCATCGAGGGCCTCAGCGACGAGCGCCACGCCGCCTACTGCCGTGACGCGCTCCGGCTGTTGGTCGGGCGCGTGCCGACCGTAGACGGGCTGACCTTTCGCGTGCACGGCGAGAGTGGCATCCCGGAGGGCTCCCACGACTTCTGGCGCACCGTCTTCGGCGGCGTGGTCGACGCGTCCCGCGCACTCGGGCGCCCGCTCGAGATCGACATGCACGCCAAGGGGCTCGACCAGGAAACCATCGACCTCGCGCTGGAGACCGGCCTGCCGATAGTCATCTCGCCCAAGTACTGGGCCGAGCACCAGGGGCTGCCCTACCAGCAGGCGTCGATCCGCGAGATCGAGCGTCTGTCGCCTCCAGCCAGGGGGCACATGGCGATCAGCAGCGGCGAGCGCCGTCACTCACGCTACGGCTACACCGATCTGCTGCGCGAGGACCGCGGCTACGACGTGCTGTTCCGCATCTGGCCCGGCACCCAGCGCCTCCTCCTGTGGGGCGATCCCACCTTCGCCGCCGGCTTCGGCACCCACGGCGCCTTCGACGGCTGCCTCGGCACCGAGCTCTGCGAGCCGCTGTCATTCAAGGGTCGGTTGGGATCTGGCGTACCGGGTAACCGCACGGGCTACGCGGACGAGTCGCTTATCCCGGCCCGCGATTTCGAGAAGTACCGCTACACGTACCGGGTGTGGGGGCGCGGCACCTACCGCGGCCTCACCGGCGAGACCGACCCCGACGGCTGGCGTCGTTTCACCCGGTACCACTTCGGCGACGCCGCGGCCGACGCCGAGCTGGCGCTGGCCCACGCCAGCCGCATCTGCCTCCTGGCGACCACCGCGCACGGCCCGTCGGCCAACTGCAAGATCTACTGGCCCGAGCTCTACACCAACCAGCCACTCGCGTCGGACCGCGGGCATCCCTACAGCGACATGACGCCGCCCAAGACGTTCGGCCACGCGAC
>DASTZM010000683.1:0-4144 GCA_035764305.1 Chloroflexota bacterium
TTCGACAAGATCTGCAACGACAATTTCAACGCCGTCTGGGACGGCAAGATCTCCATGGCCGACGCCGCGAAGGAGATCAAGCGTCTGTCCGGACCCGTTCTGGAGCAGAACAAGCAGTACGTCAAGAAGTAGTTCCCTCCCGCGCGTGCCCCGCCCCCTTCCTTACCATTCATGGCGGTGACCACCGGCGCGCGGCGCGCGACCCTGCGCGACGTGGCGAGTCGCGCGGGGGTGAGCCGGGCGGTCGCGTCGCGCGCGCTCTCCGGGCACGAGAGCGTGGCGACCCAAACCCGCGAGCGGGTGCGCCGCGCGGCACACGACCTGGGCTACCGGGCCAGCGTGCTGGCGCGAGCGCTTTCTTCGGGCAGCAACGCGCCGCTGCGCTGCGCCGTGGTCGGTCTCGGTCTGCCGCTCGAGGTCCTGGGCGCTTCCTTCTACGGGCCGGTCCTGGCGGGGCTGGCCTCTGAAGCGTCCACGACGGCGATGGACGTGCACCTGGTGGCCCTGCCGGGCGATTCGCCCGACGCGCCGGAGCGCGAAGCGGCGCTGCGGCGCCTGATCGCCGAGGACCGGGCCGACGGCTTCGTGATCCTCTCGTTCCTCTCGCTGACGCCGCGCCATCTTGAGCCGCTGGACGACGCGGGGGTGCCGCATGTGCTGGTGAACCGGCACTTTGAGCACGTGGGCGGGCCCCACGTGAACTGCGTGACCCTGGACTGGGTGGGAGCGACCGCCGACGCCGTGCGCCGCCTCGCCGCACTGGGCCACCACCGTCCCGCCCTCCTGATGCCGGACTCGGATCGCTCCGCCGTGTGGGACCACGAGGAAGGCTGGCGCCGCGGGCGCGCGGCGTGCGGCCTCGATCCGCTGCGCGCCCCCACGCTCCGCTACCCGCAGGACGACCTGCGCGGCTACGTCGCCGACCTGATGGAACACGTCCGGCGCGGCACCGGCCCCACCGCCCTCGTCTGCTTCAACGACAGTGCGGCCTTCGAGGTCATGACGCTCGCGGCCGAAGCCGGTGTCCGCGTGCCGCAGCAGCTCTCGGTGATCGGCTTCGACAACCGCATCGGCGACTACACCACCCCGCCACTGTGCAGCTACGACCCGCACCTCATCGACGTCGGACGCGCGGCGGCCAAGCTCATGGCGGCCGTGCTGCGCGGCGAGGTGACCGAGCCGCGCCGCATCACCGCCCCCGCCACCTTCGTCTGCCGCGGCTCGTGCGGCCCCGCGCTCGGAGAGAAACGATGAAGGCTTTGCAGATCACGCAGCCCGGCGCCTTCCAGATCGTAGATGTCCCCGATCCCGAGCCCTACCCCGACGAGATCTTGATCAAAAACCACGTCTGCAATAGCTGCACCCACTGGGACCTCTCCATCTGGGAGGGCTACGACATCTTCTCCCGCCCGGGCAGCGCCCCCAAGTACCCCTACGGCATAGGCGCCCCCGGTCACGAGTGGGCGGGGGAGGTCGTCGCTGTGGGCAGCGCAGTCAGCGACGTCACGGTGGGTGACCGCGTCTCCACCGGCGGCAGCGGCGAAACGCGACCACCGTCCACCATCAAGACCGCTCCGGCTCGCCTACGCCCACCCGAGAAATCCCTCCCCTACGGCGCCTACACCCAGTACCTCATCTCGCGCCCCGAATCCGTCCAGGTTTACCCCCGCGACGGACTCTCCTACCAGGAGATCGCCATGCAGGAGATGCTCGGCTGCGTCGGCCAGGGCATCGTCGCCGCCGGAGACCTCACCAGGCAGCGCGTCGCCGTGGTCGGCATGGGCGCGGCCGGACTGATGATGATGCAGGCCGCGCGGTTCATGGGTCCCGCCATCGTCACCGCCGTCGACGTCGACCCCCAGCGCCTCGAGATCGCCCACTCACTCGGCGCCGACCGCGTCCTCAGCCCGCTCTCGGACGAGTGGAAAGCGCTGTCCGAGGATGAGTTCTCGATCGCCATCGACTGCTCCGGCTCCCCCGGGGGCATCGAGGCCGTGCTCGAGCACACCGCCGGCAAGCTCGTCATCTTCAGCGTCCCGACCGGGCCCGTCCTCATGCCCACCGCTACCCGCCGCCAGGCCACCCAGATCCTGTACACCCGCACCGCCAACGGCCGCACCAGCCGCTTCGCACGCAACCTCCTGGTCAACGGCGAGGTACTCGTCAAGCCCCTCCTCACCCACGAGCTCCCGCTGGAGAAGTTCGACGAGGGTATCCGCCTCATGCAGCGCAAGGAAGCCATCAAGGTCTCCTTCACCCTCTGGTGAGCCGGCGATCCCGGACAAGTCACCGCGCACCACACGCAGCCGATCGTGCGTGACCGCCAGCTTCGCGGGATCCCGCACGAACGCCGTCACCCCGTGCCCCCGAGCGAGCGCCTGCTCGACCACATGCCGCCCGGTGCGTCCCGAGGCGCCAAAGACGACGACCCGCACGACCCGGGATTATCGCGCCCACTCACCCGCGAGGTCACCGTAGTCTCCGGCAAATAGTCCCGCAAGTACGAAACTCAAGTTCCACACTCGCCTTGCACGCGCCCGCCGCGCATCCCATACTGCGCGCGATGACCGGGTTCTCATTCGATGTGACCGACGAGGTCGCGGTGGGGCAGGCGTTCGCGGTGGGCGGCGTCGTGCTCATTCGCTGAGCCCGCTCGGCGCGGGGGCAGCCGTCAGCGCCCGCACCGAAGCTCGGATGTCGGCGAGCGGACGGGTGCGGCGGCGCAGGGTCCACGCAATCAGCGGCAGCCCGATCGCGCTCGGCCCGACCCAGAACGCGATCGCCGGCAGGCGCTGCCACACCGGCAGGTGGGGCCCGTTGTCCACGTAGAACGCCGTGAGCAGGACAACGTACGACCCGCTCATGCCCGCGATGTGGAGCGTGAGCCACCCCCGCCAGCGTCGCTTGCGCGCGGCGTAGCCCAGCGAGCCCAACGCGAACGCGACGCTGCCCAGCACGAAGAGATAGGCGTTCTGCGGCCAGTGCAGCACGGCCATGCCCGTGGCCGTCACGAAGACCACGCCAAGCGCCCAGTAGTACACCTCGCCGTACCGTGGGTGCCGGCCCCGCCGCTTCTTGCTGAGCAGCGCGACCGCACCCGTGATCACGCACGTCAGCCCCGCCGCGACGTGAAGCGCCAGGAGCGCTGCGAAGGCAGGGGAAATCGGCCGCCCCGTGAGCGGCGTCGTCAGCCCGAGCATGCGCCGCGGCCGCTCACCACATCCCCTCCTACAACACCGCCGCCCCGCCCTTTGTGTCGGCGTCCCGCGCGCATTCGCTCAGGGCGGCCGGGCGACCGCGAGTCGAGCCCGTTCCGCTCGCCGTACCCATCGGGCCGCGACCGCCGCCGACAGCGACCGCGCGAGATCCTCACCCCACGGCGCCGGCGACGTCCGCCTGCGCGTTAGCGCCCAGCACCGCAGCGGTACATGATCACGCCTTGGAGCGCTCGCCGGACGACCCGCCGCCGAGCAGCGCCGGCAGCAGCTCTTCTTCGATCCTCCGCCGGATCGCGTCCCGCACGTCGCGGTATGCCGCCAGCTGCTCGCCCTCGCTACCCTCGGCCTTCGACGGGTCGCGGAAGCTCCAGTGCAGCCGGCGCTTCCCGCCGGGGAACACGGGGCACGCCTCGTTCGCGTCGTCGCACACGGTGATCACGGCGTCGAACGGCTCGGCGACGTACCGCTCGAGCGTCTTGCTCTCCTGCCCGCCGATGTCGATCCCCACCTCGGCCATCACGCGCGCCGCCAGGGGCCGCACGCGCGTCGCCTCGGTCCCCGCCGAGTGCGCCTCGACGCGCCCGCCCGAAAGGTGCCGCAGCCACCCCTCCGCCATCTGGCTGCGCGCCGAGTTGTGCGTGCACAGGAAGAGCACCCGTGACCTTGGTTTCGCGGTCATTCAGCACCCCCTTCCGGTCGTTCCCATACCTACCGCGAGCCCCCTTCGCCGCCTGAGCGTACCGGCGCCCGCACCCCCGGTCAACGCCCCGGGAAAGGTAAGCCGACCCTCAGAACGCCACTCGATCCAAGTCAATCCTCCGCGGCGCCACCACCGCCCGGTACGGCTCCACGTACCCCCTCAGCCGCGACAGCGCCATCACGCACTCCCTTCACCCCGCTCCAACGGAACTCGGCCTCCTTGTTTC
>DASTZM010000684.1:0-8310 GCA_035764305.1 Chloroflexota bacterium
CGGTAGCCGGCGTCGTGGCCGGGCTCGAGCGGCAGGCGGCGGCCGGCGTCGTCGCGCCAGTACGGTGGGACGACGACGGTCAGGTCGACATCGGGATGGCGCGCGATGGCCTCGAGCTTGGTGCGGTAGGCCGAGGCGATCATCGGCTTGGACACCATCAGGACGCGCACGCGGCGTAGGCCTCCTCGGTCTCGCGCGCGGTGCGCTGCCAGGTGAAGCGCGCGGCCTGAGCCGGGCCACGCGCGGCGAGGTCGGCGCGCAAGGCGTCGTCGGCGAGCACGCGGCGCAGCGCAGCGGCGAGCGCGCCAGGCGCATCGGGATCGACAAGGAGCGCGGCGTCACCCATCAACTCGGGGAGCGACGAGCGGTCGGAGCAGACGACGGGCGCACCACAGGCGAGCGCCTCGAGCGGGTCCATGCCGAAACCTTCGTAGTGTGATGGAAAGGCGAAGCAGGTCGCACCGTGGATCAGGGCGGGCTTGTCTTCGTCGGGGGCGAAGCCGAGGAAGCGCACGCGGTCCTGGATACCGAGCTGGGCGGCGGCGGCGGGAAGGTCGGGGAACAGCACGGGGTTGTCGGTGCGCAAGCGGCCGGAGACGGCGAGCTGCCAGTCCACGTCGCGCAGCTCGGCGAGCGCGCGGAGCAGGGCGGGAACATTCTTTCGCTTGTCGAGCCCGCCAAAATAGAGGACGTACCGGTCGGCGAGGCCGTACTTGCGGCGGACGGCGGCGATTTCGTCGGCCGGGACCGGGCGCATGACGGCCTCGTCGGCGGCGAGGTAGACGACGCGCACGCGGGCGGCGGGGATGCCGAGGAGGCGCACGATGTCGCGCTTGCTGGCTTCGGAGTCGGCAAGGATCAGATCGGCGCGCCTCGCGCCGGCAGAAACGAGCCGGTTATAGGCGCGCACGAGGGGGGAGGTCGCGTACTCCGGAATGATGAGCGGGATCAGGTCGTGGATCGTTACGACGAGAGGGCGGGTGTGGACAAGCGGGGGGGCGAAGTAGGGGACGTGCCAGACGTCGGCGCCGCTGCGGTGCGCGGCGAGCGGGAAGCGCGTCTGCTCCCAGAGCAGCTTGGCGAGGCTAGACGGCGCGCGGCGGAAGAGCGGTAGCGCTTCGACGCCGGAAAGGTGGCGGAGGAGGTGGGTGAGGTACTGCCCGGAGCCGGTTCCGGGATGGTGCCGGAAGTGCGCGTTGAGCGCAACCCTCATTTCTCGGCGCTGCGGGCCCGCTCTCGTTCGTCTTGCTGCTTGAGCTCTGAGAGGAAGACGGAGACCGATTCGCCGTGGCGCTTGCTGGCGCGCCAGATCGCCGCGAGGGCGCGCTCACGAGGGATGCCGAGCCGCTTCGCGGCGGCGTCGATGGCGTCGCTCACACCCTCGACGTCGAGCTCCTTGGAGAGCTGGTCGAGGTCCGCCTTGACGGAGGCGTAAAAGTCGTATTCGGGCATGGGGGGGTCGGGGATTCTAGCCGCGGAGAGCGCCCCCAAACCTTGCGTGCGCTCGCTATAATTATCCTGCGTCCCAGACACTCAAGTTTGCCTGAGCGCAAGGAAGCAAGAAGATACATGATCCCAATGGAGCGTTTCACCCGCCACGCGCAGGAAGCGATGGCGCGCACGCAGACCGTGGCGCGCGAATTCGAACACGGTACCGTGGAGCCGGAGCACCTGCTGGTGGCGCTACTGGAGCAGACTGATGGCCCGGTACCGCAGGCGCTCACTGCCATGAACATCGACGCCGCGGCGCAGGCCGCGGCGGTGCGAGCGCTGCTGCGGCAGCAGCCGCCTGAGCGCGCCGGCGAGCAGCTGTACCTCAGCCGGCGGGGCCGGCGCGTGATGGAAGGGGCGATCTTCGCCGCCAACCAGTCGCAGCACCGGTTCGTCGGCGCGGAGCACCTGTTTCTGGCGCTGCTGGCCGAGGCGGGCCCGGGCGCTGACATCCTGCGCGAGGCGGGGGTCAACCCGCAGAACGTGGCCAAGGCGTTCAAGGACATGCGCGGCGACCAGCCGATGGAGTCGCCGAACGCGGAGGGCCAGTACAAGGCGCTCGAGCGGTTCACGGTCGACCTGACGGCACGAGCCGCGGCGGGGCAGCTGGACCCAGTGATCGGGCGCCAGGACGAGATCCTGCGCACGATGGAGGTGCTGTCGCGGCGCACGAAGAACAACCCGGTGCTGATCGGCGAGCCGGGCGTGGGCAAGACCGCCATCGCCGAGGGGCTCGCCCAGCGCATCGCGGAGGATGCGGTGCCCGAGCCGCTGCAGGGCAAGCGCCTGCTGGCGCTGGACCTGACGGCGATGCTGGCCGGGTCGAAGTTCCGGGGCGAGTTCGAGGAGCGAGTCAAGGCCGTCCTGAACGAGGTGACCGCGAAGAAGGGCGAGATCATCCTGTTCGTGGACGAGCTGCACATGCTGGTCGGCGCGGGCGGTGGTGAGGGGGCGATGGACGCGGCCAACATGCTCAAGCCGGCGCTGGCGCGGGGCGAGCTGCGCGCGATCGGCGCGACGACGCTGGACGAGTACCGCACGCGCATCGAGCGTGACCCGGCATTGGAGCGGCGCTTCCAGCCGGTGTACGTGAACCAGCCGGACGTGGAGACGTCGGTAGAGATCCTGAAGGGGCTGCGCGAGCGCTACGAGCAGCACCACAACCTCAAGATCACGGACGAGGCGCTGGCCGCGGCGGCGCAGCTGTCGGACCGCTACATCAGCGATCGGTTCCTGCCCGACAAGGCGATCGACGTGATGGACGAGGCCGCGGCGAAGGTGCGCCTGCGCCGCTACGCCAAGGATCCGGAGGCCGCGCGTCGCGCGGCGCGGATCCGCCGCCTGCAGACGGACGAGGACAAGGCGGCGCTGGATCGTGATTACGAGAAGGCGATGCAGCTGCGTCAGGAACGTCTCCAGCTGGAGAAGGACCAGGAGGCGGCGATGGGGCAGGCAGAGAAGGACGGCACCACGGTGAGCGCCGAGGTGACGGTCCAGGACGTGGCCGAAGTGGTCGCGAAGTGGACGGGCGTCCCGGTGACGAACATCTACACCGAGGAGGCGGAGAAGCTACTCGGGCTGGAGGAGAAGCTCCACCTGCGCGTGGTGGGCCAGTCGGAGGCGGTGGAGGCGGTGGCGGATGCGATCCGTCGCTCGCGCTCCGGGCTGGGCGACCCGCGCCGGCCGATCGGGTCCTTCCTGTTCCTGGGTCCGACGGGCGTCGGCAAGACCGAGCTGGCGAAGGCGCTGGCGGAGTTCATGTTCGACGACGAGGACGCGCTGCTGCGGTTGGACATGTCCGAGTACATGGAGCCGCACACGGTGAGCCGACTGTTCGGGTCGCCGCCGGGGTACGTCGGCTTTGACCAGGGCGGGCAGCTGACCGAGGCAGTGCGCCGCCGGCCGTACCAGGTGATCCTGTTCGACGAGGTCGAGAAGGCGCACCCGGAGGTGTTCAATGCGCTGCTCCAGATCCTGGACGATGGGCGTCTGACGGACGGTCACGGGCGCACGGTGGACTTCCGCAACACCGTGGTGATCATGACCAGCAACGTCGGCACGGCGGGGCTCGCGCTGCAGGGCGGGCCGCTGGGGTTCAAGCCGGCGGGCACGTCCGAGGCGGTGCACAAGCAGGCGGAGCTGCGCACGAAAGTGCTGGACTCGCTGAAGAAGGCGTTCCGTCCCGAGTTCTTGAACCGGATCGACGAGATCATCGTCTTCAACCGGCTCGAGAAGAGCGAGCTGCGCCAGGTGGTCGAGAAGATGCTGCGCGAGCTGCGCGACCGGCTGGCGGGCAAGCAGATCTCGGTGGAGCTGAGCGATGCGGCCAAGGACTGGCTGCTGGAACACGGCTACGACGAGACGTACGGCGCGCGTCCGCTGCGGCGCCTGATCCAGCGCGAGGTCGAGAACGTGCTCGCCCGGAAGTCGCTGGCGAAGGAGCTACAGGACGGCGACCGCGTGGCAGTGGACGTTGAGGGCGGCAAGCTTGCCATCCACGTCGAGCATCCGCTGCCGGTCGACCAACCGGTGGAGCAGCCGGTCACGACCTAAGCGTTAGGGCCGCACATCGCGGCGCATCACGAAGCGCACGAGGCGCCCCGTCCCACAGTGGGATGGGGCGCCTCTTCGCGTGGAGGGCGGTGGCTACAGTTGCGTGTACGGATGAATACCGATCAGATCCGGCAGACGTTCGTGCGCTTCTTCGAAGAGCGGGGCCATCTTGCCGTGGCGAGCGCGCCGCTCGTGGCGCACGACGACCCAACGGTGCTGTTCACGGTGGCTGGCATGCAGCCGTTCAAGGCGTACTACTCAAATCCGGCGCTGGCGCCGGCGCGGCGGATCGTCACGGTGCAGCGGTGCATCCGCACGAACGACATCGACGAGGTGGGGGACAACACCCACTGCACGGTGTTTGAGATGCTGGGCAACTTCGCGTTCGGCGACGTGGCGTCGGGCGGCTACTTCAAGAAGGAAGCGATCGCGTACGCATACGAGCTGTTCACCAAGGGCTTCGGCGTCGATCCCGGTCTGATCTGGCCGACGGTGTGGGCGGGGGAACCGGGCATCCCGCGTGACGGCGACGCGACGGCGTACTGGCGGGAGCTGGGGATCCCAGAGGAGCGCATCACACCGCTGAACCGCAAGGCGGACGGGTCGCGCGAGAACTTCTGGGGGCCGGTGGGGGAGACCGGGCCGTGCGGGCCGTGCTCCGAGATCTACCTGGACGTGCTGGGGAGCTGCCCGGAGGGGCGGGCGGAGGGGGAGTGCCGGCCGGACCCGCTGCACGAGTGCGGCCGGTTCGTCGAGGTGTGGAACCTGGTCTTCAACCAGTTCTTCATGGGGCCGGATGGCTCGCTCACACCGCTCGAGCACACGGGAATCGACACGGGGTCGGGGTTCGAGCGGGTGGCGGCGGCGCTGCTGCGCGTGCCGTCGGCCTACGAGACGGACCTGTTCGCGCCGATCATCGAGGCCGCCGAGAACGTGCTGGACGTGACGTACGGCGACGATCCGCAGGTGACGCGGGCACTCCGCGTGATCGCCGACCACACGCGGGCGGCGACGTTCCTGGTGGCCGACGGCGTGACGCCGTCCAATGAGGCGCGGGGCTACGTGGCGCGGCGGCTGCTGCGCAGGGCGGTCCGCTACGGGCGCACGCTGGGCAAACGCGGCGCGTTCCTGGGGACGGTGGTGGACGCGGTGGTGGAGCGCTACGCACCGCACTATCCTCACCTGTCGGACCGGCGCCGGACGATCCTGAGCGTGATCGGGCAGGAGGAGGCGCGTTTCTCAGAGACGCTGACCGCAGGACTGGATCGGATCAACGCAGAGATCGCGCGCCTGGAGCACGGGGGCGAGCGCACGATTCCGGGCAGCGCCGCGTTCCAGCTGTACGACACGTTTGGCTTTCCGCTCGAGCTGACGGTGGAGGTGGCAGAGCAGCGCGGATTCAGCGTGGACGAGGAGGGGTTCCGCGGGCTGCTCGCGCAGCAGCGTCGCCGGGCGCGCGAGAGCGCCCAGTTCCGTGACGCGGTGGGCGTCGACATCCCACAGGTGCGGTCTGAGTTCGTCGGGTACGAGCGGCTGGCGCTCGACGGCGCGCGGGTCGTGTTTCTGGCGCAGGAAGGCGAGCGGGTGACCGCGGCGGCGGGGGAGGCGGAGGTGGCGCTGGTGCTGGACCGCACGCCGTTCTATGCCGAGCGCGGCGGTCAGGTGGGGGACGCGGGGGAGATCGTGGGTCCGCGCGGACGGCTGGAGGTGACGTCGACGCGGCCCGGCGCGGGCGAGACGATCGTGCACTTCGGGCGCGTGGCGGAGGGCGAGATCGGCGAGGATGACCTGGTGGCGGCGCGAGTGCGGGAGAGCGAGCGGCGGCGAACGATGCGCCACCACACGGCGACGCACCTGCTGCACGCCGCGCTACGCCAGGTGCTGGGACCCGAGGCGCACCAGGCGGGGTCGCTGGTGGCGCCGAATCGCCTGCGGTTCGACTTCGCGCACGGCGAGGCGCTCTCGCCCGAGCAGCGGCGAAGTATCGAGCAGATCGTGGGGGAGGTGATCCGCCGCGACTTGCCGGTGCAGACCGACGTGCTGTCGCTCGACGACGCGATGAAGTCGGGCGCGGTGGCGCTGTTCGACGAGAAGTACGGCGACAAAGTGCGCGTGCTGACGATCGGCGATTTCAGCAAGGAGCTGTGCGGCGGGACTCATGTGGAGCGCACGGGGGAGATTGGCAGCTTCCTGGTCCTGGGTGAATCGAGCGTGGGGTCGGGGCTGCGGCGGATCGAGGCGCTGGCCGGGGACGAGGCGGACCGATTCGTATCGCGTCAGCTGGAGCTGCTTGACTCCACGGCGCGTGTGGTGGGGGCGGCGCGGGACGAGGTGCCGGGGCGGGTCACTCAGCTGCTGGCGGAGCTGAGCGAGACGCGCCGGAAGCTGGAGGCGGCGGAGCGAAAGAGCGCACAGGCAGGGCTAGCGGGAACGCTGGAACAGGCGGCCGAGGGGAGTGGGTTCAAAGTAGTGGCGGCGGCGCTGGACCCGGCGACGGCGCCGACGATGGAGCGCCTGCGCGAGGCGAGCGACTGGGTGCGCGACAAGCTGGGCGCGCCGGCGGTGATCGCGCTGGGGTCGGTCGTCGACGGGCGCCCACAGCTGCTGGTTTCGGTCTCACCCGACCTGACGAAGCGCGGGCTGCACGCGGGGAAGCTGCTGAACGAGGTGAACCAGGAGATGGGGAGCCGGGGCGGCGGGCGGCCGGAGCTGGCACAGGGCGGCGGGGGCGATCCGGCAAAGCTGGCAGCAGGGCTGGAGCGGGCGAAACGCGCGGCGCTGGCGGCGGCGTAGCGTGACCCGCGCGGCCGAGCCGCTGTCGGTTCTGGATCTGGGCACGGCGTACGTCAAGGCGCTGGTCGTGGCGCCGGATGGCGAGGTGCTGGGGTGGGGGTCGGCGGAGCGGCTGGAAGGCGGGAGTGATGACGTGCCGCTGGCGGCGGTGGAGCGAGCGCTGGTGGAGGCGGAGAACGACGCGGCGCAGGTGCCGCGGCGCGTGGCGCTGGGCGTGGCGGGGAGCGAGTGCGTCGTGGCGGCGACGGCCCGGGCGGCGCGACACGCGTACGCGGCGGAGCGCGGCGCGTCGCTGGATGCGCTGGCGGTTTCGGACGGCATCTTCGCGCCGGCGGCGTTAGTCGGCCGGCTGCGGCAGCTGGCCGAGACGCTCGACCTGGACCTGGTCGGGCTGGTCCCTGAGGCGGAAGCGCTGGGGGCGCTGGCGGCAACGGGAGGGGTGGTAGTCGTGGACGTCGGCGGATCGGTGACGACCGTGGTGGTGTTCGACGCGGCGCGCGGCGAGGGGACGGGTGGGGGCCCACGCGGATGCCTCTCGGCGCCAATCGGGGCGGCGGCGCTGGAGGCGCGGATCGTCGAGCGTCTGGGGGTGACGCGCGAGCAGGCGCGGGACGCGGTGCGGGCGCACGCGGCGGGTGCGGGATCACGCAGCAGCGCGGGACCGGGCACGGGGCGCGTGGTGGCGGAGCTGGCGGCACATCACGCCGACGTGTGGCGCGACGCGCTGGAGACGGTTCTGGCGGAAATCGCGAAGGGGGAGGCGCTGCCACCGCGCGTCATATTGTGTGGGGGTGGGGCCGCGCTGGCGGACCTGGCGCGCGTGCTGGAGGGCGGGTCGTGGCACGCCGCGCTCCCGTTCGATGCCTCACCTCTCGTCGAGCGCGCGCTCCCGGCGGACGTGCAGGGGGTGCGCGTCCGGAGGGGACGACAGCTCGGGGGAGAGGCGGTGGCGCCGCTGTGCCTGGCGGCCGCCGCGGTGCACGCCGGCGCAGCGAACTAGGAAAAGACGCAACACCGGTCTGGCGGTTTCGTTGACAGGAGTCAGCGATGGCCACGGCGGCGTTGTTTCTGGGAGAGCGGGTAGAGCCCCTCACGGTCGAGCGGCTGGAGCTGCCGCCCCGCGCGGTGCAGGCAGGGCGCATCGACGCAGGGCGAACTCTGACGTCGCTGGCGGCGGCGCTGGAGTGCGGGGACGTCGAGGCGCTCGACGAGAGCCTCCTGGCGCCGGAACTGCGGTCGCGTGTGGCGCTGACGACGCTGCGCCGGCGGGCGGAGAAGCGGGGGCGCACACCGGCGCTGCGCTGCGCGGGCCGTGAGCTGCGCACGCTGGCTCAGGCGGCGGGCTGGCGGGTGGAGAAGGTGGTGGCAGCGCCGCCCACAGCGGCGGCGGTGCCAGCAACGGCGCCGGTGCCACCCACATCGGCCCTGGCACCGCGCGTCGATCTCCCGAGGCTGGCGCTGAAGCTGCCGGTG
>DASTZM010000685.1:0-5153 GCA_035764305.1 Chloroflexota bacterium
CATGTGGATGCCCCTCTCGCGCGAGCTCAACCTCTCGCTCGCCGACAAGTCCCACGCCGGCCGCGTCCTCGGCTTCATGGCCGGCACCGGCTCCGCCGGCGCGCTGCTGGGCATGGTCACCGTCTTCGTGTTCGCCCCGTCGCTCGGCTACCGCACCATGTTCCTCTGGGCCTCAGCGGGGCTCGCCGTCGCCGCCTTGCTCGTCTCACGCGTCCGTTCGCCCCGCCGCGCCGCCGACGGTCCGCGCAAGCGGCTCGTCCTTCGCCGCGAGTACGGCTTCTACTACCTGCTCAACTTCCTGGAAGGGTCGGCCCGGCAGATCTGGAGCAGCTTCGCCATGTTCACGCTCGTCCGCCACTACGGCGTTGGCGTGCGCACCGTCACCGCCATGCTGATCCTCAACAGCTTGCTCACCACCTTCATGAACCCGCGGATCGGCGCCTGGATCGACAAGTGGGGCGAGCGCCGGGCGCTGATGGTCGGCTATGCCGGGCTGATCGTCGTCTTCGCCGCGTACGCCGCGAGCGCCCACGCGTGGCAGGCCATCGCCGTTTACTTCGCCTACTCCACCCTGTTCGCCTTCAACATGGCGACCCCCGTCTACCTGGACAAGATCGCCCGCCCCGGCGAGCTCGCCCCCACGCTCGCCATGGGTGTCACCGCCGAGCACCTGGCGGGCGTCGCCATCCCCGTCGTCGGCGGCCTGCTGTGGGTGCGCTACGGCTACACCTACGCCTTCTTGGTGGGAGTCGTTGTTTCCACCGTCTGCTTCCTCACCGTCACCCGTCTCCCGGCCGGCAAACCGGTTCCCGCCACAGTCTGAGGCGCCAGCCACCCTGCCGATCGCGTGCGAGCGAGACGCGCCGGGCCCCACCCAGACGGCAGCCAGGTTCGCGGCGCGGGGCAGGAAGTCGACGCGCCAGTGCGCCGCGTGGCCACTTTGACGTGGCGGCCGATGCGCGCCCGGAGACCGCCGGGACCTCCCGCGCTGCCGCAACAGACGTCGATCTCGGCGGAAAGGCGACACGGCCCCTCACCCCGGTGGGGGCAGCGGCGCGTGCGCCGAGACACAGCACGAGCGCGTAGCAGCCCGGCTTGTTTGGGGGATCACCCCCATCCCGGGTGGCTGACGGCGGTTTCACCGAGCGATGCCGCGCGGTGCATGTGACCGCTCGAGCGATCATCGTCGGGAGCCGTGCGCGCCGCCTGGACGTGCGGCTTCGCTCGGCCGTGGCCCTCGCCGGCCCATCGCCCGCTGGCGCCTACGCGCCCAGGCTCCAGGAGCGGAGTCGCCTCAGCAGCGTGATCTTCTTGCTCTGGTGCGCCCGCATCCTCCCCAGGATGTCGTCCAGCACGCGCACCGCGTCCACCACGTGGGGCCCCTTGTTGAGCATGGCGCACTCGGCGCGCTGCGCCGTCGCGGCGTCGGTCACTTCCGCCCGCGTGGGCCGTCCCTTCTTGGTGAGCTGTTCCAGCACCTGCGTCGCCCAGATGACCGGCGTGTGCGCCGCCTCGGCCAACCACAGGATCTCCTCCTGCACCTCCGCCAGGCGCTCGTAGCCGCACTCCACCGCCAGATCGCCCCGCGCGATCATCACCGCCACCAATCGTGAGCGGAACGCCGCGAGCACGATCTGCGGCAGCTGATCGAACGCGCTGCGCGTCTCCACCTTCACCACGATCCCCGGCTCTGCCCCCAGCTGCCGCAGGTGAGCCTGCAGTTCGGCGATCGCCTCGGGATTGCGCACGAACGAGACCCCCACCAGGTCCGCGTGCGTGGCGATGAACCGCAAATGCTCGATGTCCTCGGCCGTCAGCGAAGGGAGGCGCAGCTCACTGTCCGGCAGGTTGATGCCCTTCGCAGACCGGAGCTTCGAGCCTTTCGCGGCGGCGTGCGTGATCCGCAGCCGGATCGCGTCGACGTGCACCTGCTCGATCACGCCCCCGATCTCGCCGTCGTCGAGCCACACCCGTTCCCCGGGCCGCACGTCCGCGAACACCTCCGGCAGTGTGCACGCGATCGTCGCCGGCCGCTCGAGCCGGCCCTCCAATCCAAACTGCGCCGGCCTGCCCGGCGCGGCATCGCGCGTCAAGACAAGCGGATCGCCCGTCCGCAGCGTCAGGGGTATCTCCGCCGCCGGAAGCGGGCCCACGACCGCTTCGTCCTCGCGCGACGTCACCCTGAGGCGTGTGCCATCCGCGACCACGGCGCCGCCGGCGCATTCCGCCCACTTCCCTTGCGCGCCAACGCCGACGATGCGCAGCTCGCGCCGCTTGCTGCGCGCGTCACGGAAGCGCACGACCTCGCCCACCTCCAGGCGGGCGAGCCATCGGCCGGGCACCGGGAGCACCGCGTCCGCGGCGGGCGCGCCCGCGCAATGCTCGGCCGCCGTCAGCCAGACGCGTGCCGGCCGGCGGGCGCCGGTAACGGGATCGCACGCCACGCGCCAGCGCACGCGGCCCATGCCGCGGAGCAACGCCCCGGTGCGCAGCTTGGGGCCAGCCAGATCCATCAACACGCGGCACTGTTGACCCAATTCGTCCTCGGCGCGGCGCAGGTTGTCGATCATCCCGCGCCAGGCCGCTGGGCCGTCGTGCGCGCAGTTGATGCGCATGCAGTCCATGCCGCTCTCCAAGAGACTGCGCACCAGCCGGTAATCGTGCGCCGCCTCCGCCGGCATCGTGACCATGATGCGCACGCTCCGCCCGGTGGGGGCCGGTCCCAGCACCGCCTGCGTGTTGCTCTCCAGGAGCGCGATACCCTCCTCATAGCCCATCACGTCGCCGTCGCTCGGCGTCACGTGCGGCTCACCCGCCAGGGCGGCGAGCGCCCGCAGCACCGCGTCCAGGCTGGCCAGGACGTGCGCCTCACACCGCCCGAGCGACGAGAGCCCGAGACGCATGAGCTGCTCCTGCAAGGGCCGCATGTCGCGGCTGCGCAGCGCCACGTAGTGCAGCAGGTTGATGGCGCTGAGTCGGTGCTGCGGCGCGACCCCCGCCACCGCGCGTTCGCCCGCGGCGCCCGCGGCCGCGAGCAGCTCCTCTCGCACCGTCCGCAACTGGGCCAGCAGTGCCCGTGCCGCCGCGGCCTCGTGCGCGCGCCTGGCCGGCGCGTCGGCGCCGCTCCCAGGGCCGAGCGCCGCGCTCACGCCGACCATCGCGCTCGGGCGCGTGCCAAGTATTGTGCTCATCGAAGACTCCCGGCACCACCGTAGGCGGTCTGGTGTTGGGGGGCATCGGGGTTTTCCCCGATGCGCCGTGCGTTGGCGCGTGTTACTGCGTGGGCTACGCCACGCTCGCCGGCCCACCGGATGGCCGCAGCCACCGGGGCTTGCGCCCGGTCCGCCTCGCCCGCGTGGCCGGGAGCCGCACCCGTGGCCGCGATCGTCCCCACTGCGCCTACCCCCTTCCGGCAGCTCGGCGTGCTGCATTCGGCGGCTGCGGCCACGCGCCGCGACGGCGCCGTGTGAAGCATCCCACACCGAGTTCGTCTCCGGCATGACGGTCGCAGCCATCCCACCGCCGTAGCCTGAGACCACTGCAGCCGCCGGACGCACCCACCGGCCTGTGCCGACCGCAACGAGGAGCACCATGCGCGCCCCAGACCTCCACACCACGTTCAGCTCTCCCGCGGCAGCGTTGGCCTCCTCTCGCGCCACCGCTGTGCTCCCGGTGGCTGCGCCCGCCCACCGACCGGCCCGCTGGCGCCGACCACACGTGCGGGCCGTGGGCGTGGGTGTGATCGTCACCGCGCTACTCGCCTACCTGGCCCTCTGCTCATACATGGCGCTCACCCTCACCAAGCCCGAGCGCGTCCCCTTCACCAAGTCCCCAGAGCAGTACGGTCTGGCGTATGAGAACGTCTCCTTCCCCAGCCGCATCGACCGGCTGACGCTCGACGGCTGGTATCTCCCGCCGGCCCCCGCACCGGCCACGGACGCCCCGACCCAGAAGCGCCCCGTCGTGGTCGTCCACGGCAAGGCGAGCGACCGCCAGCAGGTCACGCGCGACCACAACGGCGTGGCCATCGCAGCCCACCTCGTGCGGCAGGGCCACCCCGTGCTGCTCTTCGACTTGCGCGGGTCTGGGCGCTCGGCCGGCGTCCGCTTCACGCTCGGCGCCCAGGAAGTGCGCGACGTCGGCGGCGCCGTCGACTTCCTGGAATCGCGCGGCCTCACCCCCAACGGCGTGAGCCTGCTGAGCTTCTCCATGGGCGCGGCGACATCCCTGCTGTACACGCCCACTGACCTCCGTGTGCGCTCCCTCGTCGAGGACAGCGCCTACGGCGCGCTTGGCGACGTGCTCGACGACCAGATCCCAAAGGCGAGCGGCCTGCCGCGCTTCTTCACGCCTGGGGTCATTCTCATGGCCCGTCCGCTGATCGGCGTCGATGCCTACTCCATCCGACCGATCGACGCCGTCCGGCAGCTGGGCCAGCGCCGCACCCCGCTCATGGTGATCCACGGCGACGCCGACCAGACGGTCCCGTTCCGCCACGGCCAGGAGATCGCCGCCGCCTACGCGGCGGCCTCGGGTGGTCCCACGCCCGAGACGTACTGGGTGCCCGGCGCCGAGCACGTCGGCAGCTACGAAGTCGATCCCGCCACGTACCTCGCGCGCATCACCGCGTTCCTCTCCCGCTAGGCCCACTGCCCGCGCCACCGCCAAAGAAACCGTCACAAGAAAGGATCAGCCCCATGGTCGCCACCGCGCTCACCGCCCGTGCTCCCGCGCTTGCCGATGCCCCGGCGGATGAGGCATCCGAGGCGTCCGCTGACCTCGCCTACGGCCAGATCGTCGTCATCACCGCGCGGTGGGTGCTCATCGCCGCGGGCCTCCTTCTGGCGCTGTGGAGTCCCGGCAACGCGACCGAGCTGCGCATCCAGATCGCCGTCCTGCTGATGCTCGCCGTCGCCAACTTCTACCTGCACGCCCAACTGCTAACGCGCAAGCCCGTGGTCGATCTCGTCGCTTACGGCACCAGCGCGGCCGACCTCGCCATCATCACCGTTCTTATCGCAGCGCAGGGCGGCTTCACGTCCAGCCTGTACGTCTTCTACGTCCCGGCGATCCTGGCGTTCTCGGTCTCCTTCTCGACGTGGATGACCTTCTGCTTTGCGGGCACTGCCGTGATTCTGTACTTCGTCGTCGCG
>DASTZM010000686.1:0-3691 GCA_035764305.1 Chloroflexota bacterium
GTGAAGGTGCGCACGTAGAAGCCGCGCCGCGGGCGGTGCTCGAGCCAGCCCTGGTCGGCCAAGCGGAAGAGCGACTCGCGCACGGGCGAAAGCGAGACGTCGAGCGCGCGGGCGAGCGACGTCTCGTGGACGCGGTCGCCCGGGGCGAGGCGCCCGGCGCGGACCGCGTCCAGCACGTAGTCGGTGACCGAGTGGCGCAGGGCGCGGTCGTGGACGGGAGTGGGGTCGAAGCTCACGTAGTTCCCTTGGATCCAGTGATGGGTTTGGAGGTGCTGCCTACATCGCCAGGTCGGCGTCGAGGAGCTGCTGCATCTCACGCTGCGCCTGGTCGAGCGCGGTCGAGACGGCGACCTTGTCGGCGAAGACGTCGTTGATGGCGGTGTCGAGCACGGCGAGCATCTTGACGATGGAAGGGAGGGTGGGGGCGCGGTCGCCGTAGGGCGCCTCGTCGACGCACGCCTTCCACTGGGGGTCGGTCTTGCCGTATTCGAGCATGTCCTTCTGCTGCAGCACGGCCTTGCTGACGGGGATGGCGGTGCCGAGCAGGGTGCACATCTTGGCCTGGCTGGTGGGGCGATTGAAAAACTTGGCCAGCGAGAGGCCGGCCTTGAGCTTGTTGGCATCCTTCATCCTGGTGACCACCAGGTTGTGGCCGCCGTTGGCCGCGTAGCGGGTCTTCTTCTTGGGGTGCTGCGGGCGGGAGCCGGCGCCGAAGTTGGTGATCCCGCCCTTGCGGATGTCGGCCAGGCGGAAGGGGCCGGTGTCCTCGAACATCGACTTGCCCTGGATGAAGAGCATGGAGCGGCCGGTGGAGATGCGCGGCATGGGGGAGACGCCGTGGCGCTTGCCCAGGTCGAGCATGAACTGGAGCGTCTCCTTGCCCTCCGGCGAGCCGACGGTGACCTTTTTGCCCGTCTGGTCGAGGAGCCGGCCGCCGTAGGTGCCGTACCAATTGACGAACGAGGAACTGTCGGCCCAAAGCTCGAAGCCGTAGATGTCGGGCGGTCGGTTGCCTTTCTTGCTCATGTCGACGAAGTCGTCCCACGTCCAGCCGGTGGCGGGCGCCTTGAGGCCGGCGCGCGTGAGCAGATCGTTGTTCCACATGGTGATGGTGTTGTTGGTGTAGACGGGCATGGAGGTGAGCTTGCCCTTCCACATGCTGGTCTCGAGCATGAGGGGGAAGATCTCCTTGCGCAGGTCGCCCCACTCCTTGTCGCCCTTCATCTCGGCGTCGAGGTCGGCGACGGAGCCGGTGAGAAACATCTCGGCGCCCTCGCGCCAGGCAACGAAGTAGGTGTCTGGGGCGGTGTCGGCGGCGATGACGGCCTTGATGTTGGTCAGGCTGGCGCCGAACTTCTCGGGCACGACCTCGACGGGCTTCATCTGGGCATTGAAGTCTTCGATGATCTTGACGCGGGTCTGGCTTTCCGGGTGGGTGTCGGCGAGGTTGGACCACCAGGTGAGCTTGGCGGGCTGCAGCGCGGCGGGTGGGGTGCTGGACTGCCCGGCGCCGCACGCCGTGGCGATCGCGGCGGCGGACACGGCGGTGCTTCCGAGCACGAGGCGGCGGCGGCTGAGTGACGGTGTGCGGTTCATGCGTTCGGTGCTCCTTGTTTAGTCCCAGATCATGAGCACGCCCATGGCCTGCTCGGGGTGCTCGTAGAGAAAGTCGAATGCCTGCTTGGCGTCTTTGCCGGCGAAGCGGTGGGTGATGAGTGGCTTGACCGTGGCCTCGCCGGCGGCGAGTACGGCCATGGCCTGGGGGCCGATGACGTTGCGGTCGGTGGACGGCGGGTAACTGCCCAAGAGGCGCTTGCCCATCATCTTGGAGGCGTCGAGCGGCAGTGGCTCGCCGTGGTAGAGGCCGATCAGGTGGAGGAGGCCACCGGCGGCGAGCATCTCCTGCGCCTGCCTGAAGGACTGCACGCCGGCGCGGCCGCCGACGCAGTCGACGACGATCGACGCGCCCTTGCCGTCGGTGAGGCGCTTGACGGCGGCGACGGCGTCTTCACGCGCGCCGTCGAGGACGGTCACGTCGGGGGCGACCTCGCGGGCGAGCCGGCAGCGGATCTCGAGTGTGTCTATGGCGATCAACTGGGCGGGCTTGAAGCGCCGGGCGAACTGCATGACCAGGTTGCCGACGATGCCCTGACCGAGGATGGCGACGCGATCTTGCGGAGTGATCTGCGCCGCCTGGGTCCAGCCGTTGGCGCTGGTGGAGAGCGGGTGAAAGGTGCCTTCCTCGAAGGAGAGGGTGTCGGCGAGCGGCTGGCAGCGGCCGCGCACGGCCGACGGGTCGAGGTTGGCGAGGGCGTACTCGGCGTGGGGAGCCGTGACGACGACGCGGTCGCCGACTTTGACCGTGGTGACGCCTTCGCCGACGCGCTCGACGACTCCGGCGGTGGAGTAGCCCATGATGCCGGGGTCGACGGCCTCGACTTTCTCGTAGCGGTGCCACAGCTCCGAGCCGCGCGAGATGAGGCTGGCGCGGATGCGGACGAGGGCCTGGTTGGGACCGGGCTCCGGAAGGGGGATCTCTTCCAGGACGACGTTGCCGACGCCCTCATGCTTCGCAACGCGCCACATAGTGTCGGGCATGGTGGGGTTGTTACCCGCGCTTCAGGTCTTCGTCGACACGGGCCTGGACGCGGGCCTGGATGTCGGCCAGCGCGTCCTTGGGCCGCAGCTCGCCCTTGGCGAGGCGGCCCATGGCTTCGTTCATGATGACGGTGGCGTCGTTCCAGCTGGGGAAGTTTGGGGTGGGGACGTTGTATCTGGCCTGCTCGCTGAGTGTCTTGAGGATGATGTTGTCCTTGAAGGCGCCCGACAGCGCGGGATCCTTGGCGGCGGTCTGGCTGGACGGTGGGTTGCTCGAGGCGCGCGCCACCTTGATCTGCACGTCGGGCCGCACAGACCACGCCGCGATCTCGGCGGCCGCGTCCACGACCTTGGGGTCGGCGCCTTTGAAGACCATGAAGCCGAAGACGTTGCCGGACGTGATCGGCTCCTTCTTGGTGTTGCTCGGTCCCAGGGGATAGTGTTGGACGAAGATGCCGCTCCCGTCGCCCGGATCGACGTTGGGGTAGCGCGGCGGTGTGACGGTGCCGGGGTTGATGACCTCGGTGAGCGTCTTACCGGTGTCGAAGTCACCGGCCCCGTTCCGGGCGAGCTCGGTGCGGGTCACGTGGTCGTGCAGCCACTCCAGGGTTTGCAGGACGGCCGGGGTGTCGTAGAGCACTTTCGTCCGGTCGGCGCTGAGAGGGATCTGGCCGTTGGCGAACATCCAGGACTGGAGCGTGTTCCAGACGTAGGTGAATTGGAAGAGGACGCGCTCGGGCGGGCGCGCTACCTTGCGGCCGATCTCGACGAACTCGTCCCAGGTGTAGCCGTTGCGGGGGAGCGGGATATTGGACTCAGCCAGGATCTTCTTGTTCAAACCCAACACGTTCGGATCCGAGATCATGGGGATCAGGTTGAGCTTTCCCTTCCAAGTGGCGCCGTCCACCAGCGTGGGGATGAGATCCGCCTTGAGCTTGGCCCAGTCCTTGTTGGACTTGAGCTGGGCGTTCAGATCCACCAGGGCACCGAGGCCGTGCAGGTCGGACGCCTCCACCTGCCAGCCGAACCACGAGGCGGGCGCGGTGCCCGCGGCCACGACGGTCTTGATCTTGGCGAGGCCGATGTTGGCGGC
>DASTZM010000687.1:0-2626 GCA_035764305.1 Chloroflexota bacterium
TGGGGGCGCGGGAACCGGTCCGACTGGGGCTGGGAGCGAACTGGCGGCAGTTCCTGCTGCTGGTGGTGGTGAACGCGTTCGTGGGAGCGATGGTTGGGCTGGAGCGGTCGATCCTGTCGCCGATGGCGGAGGGCGAGTTCGGCCTGGCCAGCCGCACGGCGATTCTCTTCTTCCTGGTGAGCTTCGGGCTGTGCAAGGCGGGGGCGAACTACGCGGCGGGGCGCCTGTCCGACCGGGTGGGACGGAAGCCGATTCTGGTGGCGGGCTGGCTCTTCGGGCTGCCGGCGCCGCTGCTGGTGGTGCTGGCGCCGTCGTGGTCGTGGGTGGTGGCGGCGAACGTGCTGCTGGGGATCAACCAGGGGCTCGCGTGGTCGACCACGGTGATCATGAAGATCGACCTGGTGGGGCCGGCGCGGCGCGGGCTGGCGATGGGGCTGAACGAGGCAGCGGGCTACGTGGCGGCGGCGCTGGCGGCGCTCGGGGCGGGATACCTGGCGGCGGCGTACGGGCCGCGGCCCCTGCCGTTCCTGGTGGGGTTCGGAATTGCGCTTGCGGGGTTGGCGCTGTCTGCGGGGGCGGTGCGCGAGACGCGCGGGCACGCGCGGTTCGAGGCGGCGCAGCGCGACCCGCGCCCGCCGGGCGCGTCACCCGGCGCGGCGGGCGGCCCCGCGGACAAACCGGGCAGCGTGTTCTGGGCAACGACGGTGGCGAACCGGGATCTGTCTTCCGTGACGCAGGCCGGGATGGTCAACAACCTGAACGACGGCGTCGCCTGGGGCCTCTTCCCGTTGCACTTCGCCGCCGCGGGCCTCGGCATCGCGCAGGTGGGCGCGCTCGCGGCGCTGTACCCGGCGGTGTGGGGAGTGTCGCAGCTCGTGACGGGGTGGCTGAGCGACCGGCTGGGCCGCAAGTGGCTGATCGCGGCCGGCATGTGGGTCCAGGCGGCGGGACTCGCACTGACAGCGGCGGGCCGCGACGTGGCGACGTGGGCCGTCGCGGCCGCGCTGCTCGGCCTGGGGACGGCGATGGTGTATCCGACGCTGCTCGCGGCGATCGGGGACGTGGCACACCCCACGTGGCGCGCGCAGTCGGTGGGGGTGTACCGATTGTGGCGGGACGCGGGCTACGCGGTGGGGGCGGTGGCGGCGGGCCTGCTGGCGGACCGGCTGGGACTGACGCCGGCTATCGCGGCGACGGCGGCGCTGACGGCGGCCTCGGGGACGGTCGTGGCGGTGCGGATGCGGGAGACACGGAGGCGGGCGCGGGCGTAGCGCCGCGGTGTCGACGAAGTCCGGCCACCAGCCCCACACGTCGTCGGCGCGGCGGCGCGCGGCGGGGGGGTGGGGTGGATGGCGCGGAGATGAGTGGTTTCGGCATGCAGGGGAGAACGCCGAGCTACGGGTGGCGTCGCGGGTTCCGTGTGGGCACAGGCTGGCGCTGGCGCCGATCCCCTCGGGGGGCGAGGTGCGAAAGTACGGTGAGGTGATCGGCCGGGCGGTAGGCGACATCGGCCCCGGCGAGCACGTGCACGTGCACAACGTGGAATCGCAGCGGGGCCGGGGGGATCTGGCGCCGAGGACGCAAACAGGCGCTCTCATGGGGCGCATGCGGCGTTGCCCACACATGGGAACGCCCACGCGGGCCTGGGCTAGTATGGGAACGCGCACGTGTCGAAGCAGGAGGTCGACGCCTATCTCGCGAGGCAAGATGAGCCGAAGCGGAGCACGCTTCGGCACCTGCGCGAGACCATCCTGAGTGTGCTTCCCGATGCCGAGGAGGTCATCTCCTATCAGGTGCCGGCGTTCCGCATCGAGGGCGCGGTGGTGGCTGGCTTTGCGGCCTTCACGAATCACCTCAGCTACTTGCCGTTCAGCGGCTCGGTGCTGCCGGCGCTCGAGGCGGAGATCGCCCGCTACCGCCACACGGCGAGCGCGCTGCACTTCGCGATCGACCGGCCGCTGCCCAAGAGGCTGGTCAAGAAGCTGATCGACGTCCGGCTCGGGGAGATTCGTGAGCGCGCGGCTGAGCGCGCCGCCAAGCAGGTGGTCAAGCGCGCCGGCGCAGCTCCCGGCGCGCGCCCGACCGACAAGCCCAAGCGCCGACGCGGTTGAGGGGCAGCCGGTGGATTTCGCCGGAGGTCTGGAGCACTGCGATGGCGCCGACCATGATTTGTGAGCGAAGCCGGCGCATGCCTCCGGTGTGTCGTGGCTGCTCCCGAACCATTCCGAGGCAGCGACCCGTTGGAAACGGAATGGCGAGACGTAGTCGCGGCGTTGACCGCGGCTTGACCTGGACCGACGAACGTGTACGCCGACATGCTCAACGAGCGGGACATCCTCAGCCACACCTTGCGCACAGCCCCCACCGCGTCCGCGACGAGCGGCGGTGTCAGCCCCTCGCTCCAGCCGGTCCCACCGGGCTCGCCCGTGGCGCGGGCGGTCCCGTTCGCCCCACGCCTGGGGATGCGCCTCCGCCGGGACCCGGACCGGCCGCGCTTCTACCTCACGCTGCGCGAGGCGTCGGCCCGCTTCGGCGTCGACGCCGAGACGCTCGCCGCCGCGGTCCGCACGGGCGCGCTCCGTTCCAAGCGCGTGAACCGCCAGTCCTGGGTCGCCCCCAGCGCCGT
>DASTZM010000688.1:0-4364 GCA_035764305.1 Chloroflexota bacterium
TCGGCGTCGTAGCCGGGCTCGAGTCGGCCGTATGACCGGTGCACGCCGAAGCGACGCGCCGGGTTCTCAGAGGCAAGCTTGACGCTCTCCGCGAGGGAGATGCCGGCGAAGCGGACGGTGTTGCCGACGCCCTGGTGGAGGCGCAAGCCCGATCCGGCGAGGTAGGGGGTGCCGGCGAGCTGGATGCGACCGGTCTCGGTGATCTCCCAGGCCTGCCCCTTATTGCCCCCATATCGGCCGGGAGGGAGGCCGGCGGCGGCGATGGCGTCGCTGACCAGGATCGTGCGGTCGAGCCCTTTGGCGCGGACGAAGGTCTTGACGACGGCCGGCGGCAGGTGGTGGCCGTCGGCGATGATGCCGGCGGTGAGACGGTCCTCGGCGAGCTGGTCCCAGATGTAGTTGGGGTGGCGGGGGAGCTGGGCGTGGGCGCCGTTCCCCAGGTGGGTGCAGTGGGCGGCGCCGGCGTCGACCGCGGCGCGGATCTGGTCGCTGCTGCCGGCGTGGTGGCCGAGCGAGACGACGACGTTCTCGCGCGTGAGCTTAGCGATTAACTCGGGGGCGCCGGGCAGCTCGGGGGCAAGCGTGACGTAGCCGATCCGGCCGCCGGCGGCGTCCTGGAAGCGGCGGAACTCGTCCCAGTCAGGCGGGCGGGCGTGGTCGCGCGGATGAGCGCCGCGCGGGCCATCTTCCGACGAGATGTACGGCCCCTCGATGTGCAGCGTTACCGACGCGTGCTTGACCTGCGGGTCGGTCTCGCAGGCACGCGCGATGGCGCGCAGGCTGTTGGACATGCGCTCGTAGGAGTGGGTGGTGACTGTGGGGCAGAAGCGTGTCACGCCCGCCTCCCACAGCAGGCGCATCACGGCCGCGACTTCTTCGGGGGAGGTGTCGTCGGCGTTGAGGTCTTTGCCGCCGAACCCGTTGACCTGGCTATCGAACAGACCGGGGGCGAGCCACGTCTGGCTTTCCCCACTGGAAGGCGCGACTGAGGCGATCTTCCCACCGTCGACGGTCAGCTCGACGACGCTGCCGGTCTCGTAGTGTCTGCCACGAAGCTGCATCGGCCGACTATACGGCGGCTCCCGCGCCGGACAACGCTGACGGAACGGTGATGCGGCGCCCCTCTTCGGCCGACTGGTAGGCGGCGTAGATCGCCTCGACGACGGCGCGGCCGAGGTCGCCGTCGGAGAGCGGCGCGCGGTCGTGCGCGACGGCGGCGACGAAGTCCTGAATCTCGGGGGAGTAGCCGAGCATGTACTCCATGTCAATGGGCGGGTAGGACCAGCCGGCGTTGCTAGTCAGCTTCTCCTGGAGCGGCTCGCCCGGGAAGACGGCGTGCTCGGCGGCGTAGACCTGGAGGCTGGTGGAGTGGGTGAAGTTGCAGTTGACCCGCCCGTTGGCGAGATAGAGGTGGACGGTGTCCTCCATTCCGCCCAGCACGGTGTCCGAGGCGACACAGACGGCGCGCGAGCCGTCCTCGAACGTCAGCGTGGCGAAGGCCCAGTTCTCGACGTCCTCCCAGTCGTGGACGAGCCACTTCCGCTCCTGAGCGCGGAAGGCGGGCAGCTGCGTCAGGTCGGCCGCCTCGCAGGTGACGGAGCGCAGGCGGATAGGGGCGCCGCCGGTGCGCTGGCCCTCCCAGCGCTTGAGGTGCAGCGCCAGGCCGATGGGATGCGCGCCGAGGCGGAGCAGCGCGCCGCCGCCGGCCTGGCGCCAGCGCTTGGCGTAGACGGCGTGCGAGCCGGAGTGGCACTCCTGGGCGCGAATCTCCATGATGGGCGAGCCCGACTCGGCGATCAGGTGGCGCGCCCGCTCGATCGAGGGGGCGTAGACGAAGTTCTCGGCGTACAGGAGCTTGACGCCCGCGTGCCGGGCGGCGGCGAGGATGGCGTCGGCGCTGGCGAGCGCCTCGCGGAGCATGAGCGATTTGGGCGTCTTGCCGACGGGGTCGGCGGCGCCTTCGCCGCCGAAGTAGCCGGTGAGCGGCTTTTCGACGATCAGGTGCTTGCCGGCGGCGAGCGCGGCGAGCGCCATCTCGTGGTGGAGGTTGTTGGGGACGCAGAGGTCGATCACGTCGACGTCGGCGCGGTCGAGCAGGCGGCGGTAGTCGTCGAGCGCGTCGGGGACGCCGTACTCGGCGGCGAGTTTTTGGGCGCGCTCGAGCCGGCTGCCGACGAGGGCGACGACGCGGGCGGGGGGGTTGCCGCAGGCGCGGTAGGCGCGGAGGTGCAGCCCGGCGGCGAAGCCGGCGCCGACCAGGCCAACACGGACGGGAGGTGGAGTTTCGCTGGCTACCATGGCTCCTGTTTATGACAAACCGGCCGGCCGACCGGCCCGCCTGGCGCTACATCGTGAGCGGCCTGATAGGCGGGTTCCTGAGCGGCTTCGCGGGGATTGGGGGCGGGGTGGTGCTGATCCCACTGATGGTGGGGCTCCTGGGTGTCTCGCAGCACCAGGCGCACGGCACCTCGCTGGCGATCATCATCCCCACGGCGCTCGTCTCGCTCATCCCGTACTACACGTCGCCGGCGGAGGGGACGTACCCGATGCTCGACCTGGCGCTGGCGTACACGATCACGGCGGTGATCGGGGCGCCGATCGGCGCGAAGCTGATCACGTTCGTCAATCCGCGCGCCCTGCGGAAGCTGTTCGGGCTGCTGCTGCTGTCGCTCTCGGCGGGGTCGCTGACGCGGCGTACGCCGTATGAGCCGCTGGGCAACCTGGCGCTGGTCACCGGACTGGTCTTGCTGGTGGGCGGGACGCTCGTCATCGCCTACCGCCAGCGCGGCCAGGAGGTGGCGCGATGAGCCTGAACGACTGGGCGAGCGCGCTCAACTGGGGGCAGCTCGACCTGAATGGCTGGCTGATCGCGCTGACGGTGGGGATCTTCACGGGAATCGTGAGCGGGCTGATGGGGATCGGCGGCGGGAACATCATGGTCCCGGCGAGCACGATCCTGCTGCGCCTGGGGCAGCACGTGGCGCAGGGGGTGTCGCTGATCGTGATCATCCCCACGGCGATCTCGGGCGCGTGGAGTCACTACAAGCGCGGCAACGTGAACATGCGCGTCGCGCTGCTGCTGACGCCGGGGGCGGTGGTGGGCGGGCTGATCGGCGCGCGCGTGGCGCAGGCGATCCCCGGCGGGCAGCTGCGCGTGATCTTCGGAATCCTGCTGTTCTACTTCGCGATGCGGTATCTGGGGGTCGAGAGCTGGATGATGAACCGGCTCCGCGCGCCGCGCGAGGCGCAGCGCGCCGCGGCCGCGGTGCCCAGTCCGGAGACGGCGCCCCCGCGTTAGCTTGCTCCTGGACGTAAGCGCTAGGCCTAGCGTTCTGTCCAGCAGCGCAACCCCAGGAACAGCGCTCCGTCCTGTCTGTAGCTGAACGGCTACGGAAAGGATCAGACGACCATGATGCGCAGACCCGGGGGAGAGCTGGCGACGCGGCCGCTGCACTTCATCTGGATCACCGACTGCTCGGGATCGATGAAGAGCAGCGGCAAGATCCAGGCGCTCAATACCGCCATCCGCGAGGCGGTGCCGCACATGGCGAAGGTGGCGGACGAGAACCCCAACGCCGACGTGCTGGTACGGGCGATCAAGTTTTCCTCGGGCGCGCAGTGGCACGTGGCGCAGGAGACTCCGGTCACGCAGTTCAAGTGGGACGACCTCTCGGCGGGGGGGTCGACCGATATGGGCAAGGCGCTGTCCATGGTGGCGGACCAGCTGAAGATCCCGCCGATGAGCGAGCGGGCGCTGCCGCCGGTGCTGGTGCTGGTGTCCGACGGTCAGCCGACCGACAACTTCAACAAGGGGCTGGCGGCGCTGCTGGACGAGCCGTGGGGGAAGAAGGCGGTGCGGATGGCGATCGCGATCGGCGAGGATGCGGACCTGGAGGTGCTGCGGCGCTTCATCGGGCATCCGGAGATCGAGCCGCTGCAGGCGAACAACCCCGAGGCGCTGGTGAACTACATCAAGTGGGTGTCGACGGCGGTGCTGCAGGCGGCGTCGTCGCCGGCGAGCCAGACGGCGGCTGCGCCGCTTGCGGGCAGCGGGGCGGGCGCGGCGGCGGGGGCGCAGCTGAGCATTAGCCAGTCGGCGCCGGCGGCGCAGCCGATCAGCCAGGGGGCAAATGTGCCGGTGCCGGTGCCGGTGCCGGTTTTGGCGGGTGCGGCTGCGCCGGCGACCGCTGCTGACGTGTGGTGAGTTCCCTGGCGGGGCTCCGCCCCGCGCCCCGGTTGGGGGACGCTGCGCTCCCCCAACACCCCCTAGCTGGATTTGCCCCACTTCGTGGGGCCCAGCGGGGGAGTTTGCCCCCTATGACATCCCCCGAACCCCCTGCTGGCGAGCTTGCTGCGCTCGCTCG
>DASTZM010000689.1:0-8797 GCA_035764305.1 Chloroflexota bacterium
TGGGAGTGGGAGGGCAACCGGCTCATGTGAGGCGGCGGAGCGGGTCCAGGCGTCGCACAGCTCGACGGCGCGGTACGCGTCTTCGGCGTCCATCTCGAAGGGAGTGCGGCGCTCGCAGGCAGCGACGACGTGGTCGATGGCGGCGAGGATGGTGTCGTCGCGGGTGGACGCGAAGGGCTCGACGCGGGGGCGGGTGAGCCCCGAGCGGCGCCAGACCACGCCTTCGTAGTTGCCGCCGTTGGTGCGCATGATGCCGTCCCGCCCGCTGACCTCAATCTCCCAGGGTGGGGCGCCGCAGGGAACGGAGTAGTAGATGTCCATGGAGCCGAGCTTGTCTGCGGCGTAGCGGACAACGGCCTTGCCCGAGTCCATCCAGGGATAACCGGGGGCGCGAGTGTTCAGGTTGTCGTACTCGGCGAAGGTGCGCACTGCGGGGGTGCGCGCGGCGTCGAGGAACCAGTTGAGGAGATCAGCGGCGTAGACGCCCAAGCTGTATTCGATGCCGCCCTGACCGTCGTCGAACTCGGCGCTGCCGCGGCGATTGGCGGTGGGATTGGCCGCGCCGTGCTGGATCCAGGCACGGGCGGTAAGGACGTCGCCGATCTCCCCGCCGACGGTCCGGTCGTGGGCTTCGCGGATGGCTCTGGCGAAGCGGGCGGGATTGAGGCCGCCGGCGAGGCGGGCGGGGTGGCGGCGGGCGGCGTCGCGTATGCGCGCGGCGTCGGCGGCCGAGGCGGCGAAGGGCTTTGAGACGTAGACGTCGGCGCCGGCGTCAAGCGCCATGACGGCGCAGTCGGGCTTCTGGCGGTCGGGGGCGGCGACGCAGACGAGGTCGGGGTGCGTTTCGGAGAGGAGGTCCTCGGGCTTCTCGAAGAGCTTCACCCCGAAGCGCTCGGCGAAATCGGCGCGGGTGAGGCGCGTGTGGCGGGCGAGAGTCTCGTCGTCGACGCCGAGGTGGGCGGCACCGACGAGCTGGACGCGCTCGGGTGGGAGGGCGCGCAGGGCGCGGGCGAAGTTGACGGAATAGTAGGAGGCGGTGCCGACGACGGCGGCGCGGACAGGCATGTGGTGGATCGCTCCTAGGCTCGGGAAGTGGGGCCGACGACTTCGGCGATGCGGTCGTGGGTCACGCCGTGGGTGATGCCGCCGCGCGGGTAGAGGGCGGCGGCGGCGCGCTCGGGCGAGTCGAGGGGGTCGAGGCCGTAGGTGCGCTGGTACTCCTCGTGGAGCGCAACTTCGTGGCTGGTGATCCCGGAGAGTGGGAGCTCGACGGGAAGTCCGCCGCGGCGGGCGGACTCGCGCACGGCGATGAGGAGGGCGAGATCTTCGCGCGCTTCGGCGGCGCCGTACTCGGGCGGGACGCCTTCGACGACGGCGCGCTGGAAGCCGAGGAGCTGGCTGGCGCGGGCGACGTCGTCCTGGCCGCCGGGCAGGGCGAGATCGGCGTGGGGGTTGCGCCACTCGACGGGCGGGTCGGTCTCGACGTAGGCGCGGACGAGTGTCTCGACTGTACCGGGACGCATCTCGTACTTGAAGGGGTAGGCGATCTCACGCCGGCGGCCGTCGACGTCGCGCAGGAGGTGGAGGTCGGCGTCGGTGAGGCGGCCGTGGGTGCCGACGACCTCCCACGTGTTGCGCCCGCCAGGGCGGGGCGGCTGCTCGTAGAGGAGCGTGGTCTCGGTGCCGTCGGGCGCGGTGAAGGTGAAGGTGCCGGCCTCCCAGTCCTGGGTGCGGTGCTCGATGCCGGTGAAGTCGACGGTGGGGAGTGCGGGCAGCGTGCGCCGGAAGCCCCAGGCGCGGCGGGCGGCGCCGGGGAGGAGGGGGCGGACGCCGGCGATGCCGTGGTAGGAGCCGGAGGTGTAATTCATACGGGCGAGGAGCGGATGGCCGAGAAGGCCGCGGCGCACGATCTCCTGCTTGAGGCGCTCGGCGGGCTTGCGGGGGACGTTCTCGCAGATCTCGAGCACGACGCCGGCGCGGCGGCACGCGTCGATCATCAGGTTGGCGAGTGGGAGGCTGATGGAGATGGGGACCTCGCACAGGACGTGGACGCCGCGGGCGGCGGCGGCGACGGCGAGCGGGTGGTGACCGTCGGGTGGGACGATGATGAAGAGGGCGTCGGGCCGCGCCCGGTCGAGCATCTCGACGGGGCTGGCGAAGGCGGCGGCGCCAACGCGCGCCGCGGTCTCCTGCGCGCGCTCGAGGCGCGTGTCCGAGACGGCGACGACGCGGAAGTGCTGGGGGAGGGTGGCGATCGTGTCGAGGTGCTGCTGCGCGCGTGCGCCGGCGCCGGCGATGGCGAGAGTGATCTGCCTCATGACTCGGGAGTATCGCGAAAGTCGGGGCCGGGGATGGGCTCGACGGGCTCGGTCCAGCCGAGAGTCTGGAGGGTGTCTCGCCAGAGCGCGGGCTGCCCGGGCTTGAGGTACCAGGGCTGGAAGCCGAGGCGGAGGTAGGTCTTGACGGCGCCGAGGCGCCAGCTGCCGGTGTTGAGGCGGACGGCGCTGAAGCCGCGCTCGCGGAAGCGATGGAGGACGGCGAGGCACAGTGGATACGAGAGGCGGGCGCCGCGGTGCTCGGGGAGGACACAGACCATGTGGAGCGTTCCGACCTCGGTCTCGGCGGGATCCAGCAGCCAGGCGCAGGCGGAGCCGACGATCTCTTCGCCGCCGGCGGCGCCGCGGGTCGTAATCAGGAAAAGTCCGTCGGGATCAAACTGCGGCCAGGGGCGCCCGGTCAGCTTTTCCCTCGTGCGGGCTACGTCCCAGCGGTCCATCTGACCGGTGTTCATCAGGGCGGCCCAGCCGGCTTCGTCGCCGGGGCGATAGGTGCGGAAGGCGTAGTGCCCGGGAAGGGCGGCGAGGGCACGATCGAGGGGCGGCAGGTCGCGGAGATGCGGGCGCAGCATCTGGACGCTGGTGCCAGGGGACGGCGAAGGGAGCGAGGCCGGCGAGGCGGGCGAACCAGTCACGACGAGGTTAACGCCATCGTAACTTGACTGTTATGGCCGCGTTACCGGACTGCTGCGGAAGCCCCTTTCCACCGGGCGGGATGCGGCGTAGAGTGGGAACCAGCGGATGGGCGCGACACGATGAGCCCGGTGCAGTCGCTCGTGCTGGTGGTGGAGGACGATCCGGTCCTGCGCGGCTTTGAGACCAACTGCCTGCGCGAGGAGGGATTCGACGTGGTGGGGGTGGAGGACGGGCTGCCCGCACTGACGGTGGCTGCGCGACGGCAGCCATCGGTGATCTTGCTCGACATGCACACGCCGCGGATGTCGGGTGAAGAATTCGCGCGGGCGTACCACGCGTTGCCGGGGCCGCACGCGCCGCTGGTGCTGGTCAGCGCGGACCGGGCGATCGCGACGGCAGCGGAGGAGATGGGGGCGGACGGGTTCTTGAGCAAGCCGTTCGACATCGACGACCTGCTGGAAGTGGTGGCGCGGCACGCGGTGTCGGGGTCCGGCAACGGAGACGAGGCGCTGAGCTAGCGTCCCGGCCGGGGCGCTTTGACAGGACCTTTGGGCGCCCCTACACTCCGACCGATGGACAACCCCACCCGCCCAATGCGCCTGCGGCGCACACGCCGAGGCGCGTTCCTGACCGGTACTGCGGCACTCTCGGCATCCGCACTGGCCGCGTGCGGCGCGGGGACCCAGGGCGGCGGCGGCGCCGTGGACGCGGCGCCGGCGGCGCAGCTCAAGAAGGGCGCCAAGATCGTGTGGGCGATCGACGACGGCACGACGCGCACGCCGCTGCGCGAAGAGCAGATCAAGATGTTCAGCGCCAAGTTCCCGGACATCACGTTCGAGAAGATCACGGGGGCGACGGGGGCGGAGAAGCTGGTGTCGATGTTCGCGGCGGACACGCCGCCGGACATGTTCCGCCAGGAGGGGCCGGGGCTGGGGTACTTCGCGTCGCGGAAGCAGATCTCGTCGCTGGACCCGTTCATCAAGCGCGACAAGTATGACCTCTCCGACTTCTTCCCTACGTCCTGGCTGCAGTGGACGTGGAAGGGGCTGCGCTACGGCGTGCCGTTCCAGGGCATCCGGAACATCTACTACAACCGCGCGCTGGCGACGCAGATCAACGTGAAGTTCCCCAACACGTGGAAGGACGCCAACTGGACCTTCGAGACGTTTCTAGACGCGGCGAAGAAGGTCACCATCGCCCAGGGCACGTCGGCCACGCGGTGGGGCACCGCGGACATCTTCACGATCCGCCGGCAGTGGTCGCCATGGGTGTGGGGGAACGGCGGCGAGCTGTTCAACGAGGACGGGACGAAGATCCTGCTGGACCAGCCGCCGGCGATGGAGGCGATCCAGTTCATCGCCGACCTGATTCACAAGCACCCAGTGATGCCCACGCCGGACGAGCTGAAGGCGCAAGGCGGTCAGGCGGCGCTGTTCCAGGCCGGGAACCTGCTCGCATACCACAACTCGGTCAACAACGTGGCGCTCAACCGGCGGACCGTTACGTTCGACTGGAGCATGTCTGCGGTGCCGCACGGCAAAGGCAAGCAGTCCCGCGCGGGTGGGGGCGGAGTGGGCTGGTTCATGACCAGCTCCTCCAAGGTGAAGGACGAGGTGTGGGAGCTGATGAAAGTGCTGGCAAGCAAGGAGAGCGTCCGGCTGGAGGCCGAGCGCGGTGAGGCGCCGCCCAGCCGTCGCTCGGTGGCCAACGAGCCGGCGTTCATCAACCCGCCCGAGCCGCCGAAGGGCGACATGAAGGTGATCGTCGAGGCGCTAGAGTCGGTGCACACCGAGAACGTGATGATCAACGGGACCGAGATCGACGCGATCCTGGACGCCGAGCTGGGTCAGATCTGGACCGGGAAGCGGACCGCGAAGGAATCGGTGGCGGAGGCGGTCAACAAGATCAAGCCGCTGCTCAATCCGGCCGATTAGCGACGCCGCCGATGCGGCTGGCGATCCTGGGGGACACGCACTACACCAACGCGGCCTATCACGTCGAGGCGCTGGCAGGCCGGTCTCGCTCCCCCACCGCACGCGCGGACGTGGCGCGCCATGTGTGGACGACTGAGCACGTCTTGCCGCGCGTGCTGGAGCAGGTACGCGCCGCGCGGCCGGACGTGGTGGTGCTGCTGGGGGATGTGAACCAGGGGCACTGCGACGACGACGCGGGGGATGTGGCCGAGCTGGCCGAGGCGCTGGCGTTGTTCAGACGCGTGGAGCGCTCGCTGCTCTTCGCGCGCGGGACGCACGAGGGACGCCCGGGATCGGCGGCCGATGCCGCGTACCGTGTGACGTTCCTGCCGGAGATCGCACGGACGATGGCGGCGTTCGGCACGGCGTGGCCGGAGTCGGACCGGGACACGTCGTATCTGGTGGATCTGGGACCGCTGCGGCTGATCGTGCTGGACTACACGACGTTTGCGCCGGATGGACCGGCGGATGCGCTCTTACAGCGCGGACTGGCAGAGGCGGCGGCGCGGGGGCAGCGGGCGATCGTGTGCGGGCACCCTCCGCTGATTCCAATCGCGCGGCCGTTCTTCAGCCGGATCGAGTACGCGACAACGGTCCTTTCCCGCATCAGCGAGGCGACCGCGCCGCTGGACGGATACTTCTGTGGGCACACGCACAATCAGGTAGCGACGCTGCATCGGCTGGCATCCGGGGCGTGGCTGCCCCAACTGCAAGGGGCGCCGGTGGGATACCCGGACCAAACCGCCGTTCCACTGGCAGACGTGCGCCCACTCTTGCCCACACGCGAGAGCGTGAAATGGGGTTGGGGGTTTCTGGAGGACTCGCACCCCGGGTTCTTCCTGGTCGACGTGACAGCGGAGAGTGTGGTGGCCCGGTGGCAGCTCGTGTCAGACCCGGGCCGCGACCGCGGCATCGTGCGCTGGACGGCGGCGGGCGAGCCGCAGGTGGCAGGCGGACCTCCCGAACCGCCGCCGGCGTCCCTGCCGGCGCTGCCGCTGGCGCCCGGCACGGTGCGTGGGGTAAGGCTGCGCGCCGCAGGTGTGGGGAGCCGCGCCCCGCACCGCATCTCGCTCAACGGCGTCGACGCGGGCACGCTGCCGGCGCTCGAATATTTCGACGCCAGACAGGGTGTCGATTTGCCGGAACGGCTCTGGGCGGCGGTCGGGCGGGAGAACGAGCTGCGGGTGGAGCCGGCAGGTCCCGAGGATCGGTGCCTGGGTGGACTCGTGCTGGAAGTGACCGTCGCGGACGGCTCGGTAGTCCGGACGGCGTCCGAGCCCGCGCTCTACGCGACGTCCGACAAGTGGGAGAGCTGGCGCTGGTGCACGCCGGGTCTGGTGCGCGTCGAGCCGCTCGAGCCGCTCGTGTTCCACCTGGATTTCGGGTGACGACTGTGCGCCGCCCGCCCGCCGGACCGACGGCTCTCACAATCCGGCATTCGGGTCAGTGACGTGCCCGCTCGGAAGCGCGGACGTAGGATTGGCGTCAGATGGAGGCGATCGCCGTCGCGCTGGCGCTCTTGGGGTTCGGGCTGGACCTCGTGGGGGCGGCGTGGCACTCGGCGTTTGCCGCGTGGGTAGGGGTAATCCTGCTGCTGGGCGGGCTGGTAGCCGCGATCAACGGGATGCGCGTCGCGGACTGACGCCGCTCGGCGAGGTGCAGGTCGCGATCAGCGCGGCGCGTAGGTGACGACGAGCGTCGGCTCGGCGCGCGTGATCAGTGAGTAGAGCCCGAGCGTGAGCGAGTCGATCGTGCGAGTCAGCGCCGATGGGCGGCGGGCGACGTTTTCCGGGTACCAGCCGCGTCCGGCGAGCTGCACGGCGTGGCGATGGAAGTCACGGGCGCGGGCGTACTCGCGCAGGAGCTGCGGGCGCGCCGGGGGCCAGGAAGCGGGGGTCATGGAGCGATCCACAGCACGGTAAGGCAAGCGCCGTGCCGCGCTGTGGATCTCAGGCTATTTGAGGGTGAGCCCGCACGCTCCGGCGGCGGTCTCGATCTGATCTTTGCGCGACGTGAAGACCGAGGGCTGCTCGGTGCCCTCACGCAGGATGTCGTTCATCGTCTTGTCGACGATGGCGAAGGCGTCCGTGTGGCACAGGAAGTGGGGTCGCGTGCTGCCGAGCGGCGGGCTGGCCGCGAGCATGTCCTTGACGCCCTTGAGATTGACCTTCTCGAGTGACGGGAACTTGCTGCGCACGATCGACGCCCACTCGTCGAGCACCGAGATGCGCGATGGCAGCAGCTGATCGTGCTTGGCCTGGATGCGGTACCAATCGGTGCTGCCCAGGAACTTGGTGAACTCCCAGGCCTGGTCCTTGGCCTTGGAGCCCTTCCACATGCCCCAGCCGTCGGTGGTGATCCACGTGAGCTTGTTCTTGGGGCCGCGGGCCAGCGGCGCCACGTCGAACGACAGACCCTCGACGGCGGCGACGTCCTTGAGGGCGTGCATGCCTTCCTCGGCCATTGCGACGGTGCCGTCGCCGAGCGCGGTGCGGAAGGCAAAGCCCGACGGGCGCGCCTTGTAGGGGATGAAGCTGGTGTCCTTGAAGTGGCGTTCCTGCATCCAGCGAATGCCCTCCTGCGCCTCTGGCAGGTGGACGGTGGTCTTCTTGAAATCCTTGAGGTCGACGATCTGTCCGCCGAACGCCCAGATGGTGTTGTGCATGCGGCTGGCGCTCAACGGGTGGAAGCCGCCGTACACCTGTCGACCGCCTTCCATCTTGGTCAGGCGCTTCGCCGTCTCGGCATAGGTGTCGTACGTCCAGGTAGTGTCGGGCTCCTTGACACCGTTCCGCTGGAAGGTGTTCTTGTTGTAGTACAGCACTCCGATGTTGATGTAGGTGGGGATGCCGAAGCGGAAGTTCGTCCCGGGGATCTGGAAGCCATTCCACTGGCCCTTGATGAAGTCGTCCAGGTCGGCCTTCTTCATGTCTTTGAGCAGGTCATTGACGTTGACGAGCACGCCGTTGGCGGTGAAGCGCCAAAAGTGCTCGTCCCAGGCCTGCATGACGTCGGCGCCGGCATCGGCGGCCCAGCCGGCGAGCAGCTTCTCCGGCCAGCCCGATTCCTCGGGGAAATACTCGACCGTCGTCTTGGGGAACTTCTGGTTGAAGAGGGTGATGCCCTCCTTGAAGGCCTGGTCATAGGTCGCGCCGGCGCGGATCTTGACCAGGAGCTTGGCAGGCGCCTCGGCGTTTCCGGCGGGCTGCGAGCTGCCGGCTGGCGTGCCGCAGGCGACCGCGGCGGAGGCCAGGCCAGCCGATGCGAGGACACGGCGCCGCGTCCAGGCGGCGCGCGGCGAGTGCTGCACGACTGCGTCCACTTGTTCTCTCCTACTTTCCGAGCTGCTGCTTGTGCAAGTTGGCGATCTCGACGGCCGCCTGTCGGAACGCGTCCGAGACGGCCACCTTATTGTCGACGACCGCGTCGGTCCAGGCCTTCTCGTAGATCGGCGCGGCGAGGTCGTCGAGGCGCCAGTTCTCCTGCGGGCCGACGTACTTGTTGATGATGGGATGGGTGAAGACGTTCATGTTCTTGCTGGCAAAGGTGGGGTGGGAGCGGCGCAGCACGTCCGGGTACTTGGCCTGGAGCGAGATGCGCGTGGGCTGCTGCCCCGTGATGGGCATGTTGATGTCCCACCACTCGTCGCTCTGGAGGAAGGAGATGAGCGCCCACGACTCGTCCTTGTTCTTGATTTCCTTCCACATCACCCAGCCGTCCACGGTGGCGCGGTTGCGGCGCTCCTTGAAGCCCTTGGGGATCAGGGCCAGGTCCCAGTTGGCGTCGGGGCCGGCGCGCAGCACGGTCTGCAGCTCGAACGAGCCGTCGATGATCATCGCCACTCGACCGCGC
>DASTZM010000690.1:0-2357 GCA_035764305.1 Chloroflexota bacterium
GTGCGCTTCAGCGAGTGCCTCGCGCTGGAGACCGAGGAACACCGCGTGCGGGTCTATGCCATGGGCCCCGGACTGGTGCGCACCGCGATGACGCGCTACCAGCTCGACACGCCGCAGGGGCAGAGGTGGCTCGCGCGCATCGGGCGCATGTTCGAGGAGGGGCGCGATGTCCCTCCCGAGCGCGCTGGCGCGCTCGCCGTCTTCCTCGCCTCGCCGGAGGGGGACGCGTTCTCCGGCCGCGCCCTCGGCGTGCAGGACGACCCGGCGGATCTCGTGGCGCGCGCCGACGAGATCCGCCGAAGCGACCTCTACACCCTGCGTCTCAAGAAGTAGACGCAGACGGCGCGGCGGCCCCTCGCGCCGCGAGTCTAGGACCGGCTGTACACGTCCGTCGGCGTGAGGAGGTTGAGCAGCCGCTCGCCCGCACGGTAGCGCCGGACGTTCTCGCAGATGATGTCCAGCGATCTGCCCGTCCGATCGGGTACCTGCGGGGTCGTGTGGGGGGTGATGAGCGCGTTGGGTGCGTCCCACAGCGGGCTGTCGGGCGGGAGCGGCTCGCGTTCGAACGTGTCCAGCCCGGCGCCCGCGATCCTGCCCTCGCGCAGCGCGGCGAGCAGTGCGGTCTCGTCCACCACGGCGCCGCGCGCCATGTTCACCAGGCAGGCCGACGGTTTCATGAGGCGCAGCTCGCGCTCGCCGATCAGGTGGTGCGTCGCGTCCGAGAGGGGCACCGCGAGCACGACAAAGTCGCTCTCCCGCAGGAGCTGGTCCAGCGGCTCCCCGCGCGCGGCGCTGAACGCCTGGTCCACTCCCGCCGGCGGCGGCGCGTCGCTGCGCCGGTAGCCCAGCACGCGCATGCCCAGCGCCTTGGAGCGAGCCGCGAGCTCGCTGCCGGTGTTTCCGAGCCCCACGATCCCCACGGTACGCCCGTACAGGCCGCGCAAGCTGTCCTGGTCGGGGATGCCCCACTGGTGGCGGCGCTGTGCCTCCAGGAACGCGGGAAAGCGGTACGCGAGCGCGAGCATGAACAGGATGGCGTGCTCGGCCAGCACGGGCGAGGAGCGCCCTGCCGAGCTCGTGACGAGCAGCCCCTTTTCGAAGACCTCGGGCCGCGCCGACTTGTTCAGCCCGGCATGGTCACAGTGAATCCAGCGCAGGCGCGGCGCGCGCAGAAAGCGCTCGTCCAGGTCGCCCGCCAGTACCGCGACGTCGGCGCGCTCGAGCGCGGCGGCGATGCCCGTGGCGTCGTCGCGGCGCAGTTGCGTCACGCTCGCGGGCGCGAACGCTCCACGCAGCCGCGCCAGGTGCGGGCCCGCGTAGGGCACGGTGGCCAGGACGAAGGCGATGTCTGGCATGGGGAGGCGCTCCGCCGGGCGCTACTTCGCCGTCGCGTACAGGTCCTTGTTGGCGGCCTGGTCCTGGTCAAGCAGCGCCTGGACCTGGCGGTTGGCCTCCGCGAGGCCGTCGCGCACCGACACCTTGCCGCCGATCATGTCCACGTTCGTCTGACTCAGGATGGTGTTCACGTCCGCCCAAACCGGGCTCATGGGCGCCACCTTGATCCCCGGCACGCAGTTGTTCATCCCCTTCACCAGGGCGTTGTTGTCCCAGTAGGGATCTACGGCGACCTTCTTGTGCCCGGGGAAGATGCCGATGGTCCCCACCTGCTCCATCGTCAGGCCCACCGGGGTGATGAGCGCATGGATCTTCTGCACCTCCTCGCCCACCAGCCACTTCATGTACTCGGCCGCCGCCTCGGGCGCCTGACTGGAGGTGAACAGGACAAGCGACGACCCCGCCGCGCCCGAGTGACACGGGTTCTCCGCACGCTGGCGGAACATCTTCGTCATCCGCCAGTCGCCCTCCGGCTGGCGCGCGCGCCACGTGGGGATGTTGCTCGCGTCGTCGTAGCTCATCGCCACCAGCCCGCCGAGGTTCGGGTTGGTGAGCGACGTCGACGGCGAGATGCCGTACTTGTGCACCAGGTCGTGCTGGAACTGATAGACCTCCATCACCTTCGGCGCGGTGAACGTCGCCTTGGTCGGGAGATACGTCCGGTCCACGATGTCGCCGCCGTTCATCCACACCTGATCCACGGTCTTGAGCAGGTTGTTGATCGGGAAGATGTAGGCGTACTTGTCCGGTGCCTTCGTCAGCCGCGCCCCCTGCTCGAGCACCTGCGCCCACGTCTGCGGCGGCTTGTCCGGATCAAGACCAACCGCCTTGAACGCCGCGCCGCTGTACGCCAGCCCGCGCACGCTTGCCTCGTAGGTCAGCCCCCACGTGTTCCCCGCGAACTGCATCAGCTGCGTGTTCAGCAGATTCGCCGCTGCCTTGTCGCCGCCGTACTTGTTCAA
>DASTZM010000691.1:0-3357 GCA_035764305.1 Chloroflexota bacterium
CCAGCGTCTCCTCGAGCTTGCTGAGCAGGATGTGCCGCCCCAGGGGCGGCGCCAGCGGGGCGACCAGCAGCCCGTGGTAGCGGCGCGTGTGCGGCCCGACGACCGTCCCCGAGGCATAGCCCCCGAGCCCGTCGGTGACGAGCCACTCGTGAGTCAGCGCCTCTTCCACTGGCACGTCCTCTGCCCCGGCTGGCGCCCCACCCACCTCGCGCTCACCCACCTGCCGAAGGTATCAGACCCGCCCCAGGCGCCGAACGACCAGCGGCGTACACTCGCGCCGTCATGAGCGACCCGCTGCGCATCGCCATCGTCGGCTACGGCCAGATCGCGCGCTCCCACACCCGCATCATGGCGCGCGAAGGACACCAGCTACGCTGGCTGATCGGGCGCGTGCCGGAGCGGACCGCCGCCTTCGCCCAGGAGCACGGCTTCGCACGCCACTCAACCAACCTGGACGACGCCCTGTCCGACCGGGAGGTGGACGCCGTCATCCTCTGCACGCCGAGCGAGCAGCACGCCGCGCAGACCGAGCAGTGCCTGCGCGCGGGCAAACACGCCCTGGTCGAGATCCCGCTGGCCATGACGTTCGCCGAGGGAAAGCGCCTGGCGGACCTGGCCCGCGAGACGGGGCTGACCGTCATGGTCGCTCACACGCACCGCTATCAGGGCGCGATCCGGCGCGCCAAAGAGCGCATCGACGCCGGCGACCTGACGCTCCACAACGTCATCGCGCGCTACATGTTCCTGCGTCGTGAGAACGTCGGCGCCAGCGGCTACGTGCGCTCCTGGACCGACAACCTGCTCTGGCACCACGGCCAGCACGCGACCGACATGTGCCTCTGGCTCCTCGGCGTCGACGAGCCCGGCAAGGTCAAGGTCACCCCGATGCTCGCGTTGCCCGACCGGGAGCTCGACATCCCCCAGGACCTCTCGCTGCTCATGCGCACGCCGCGCGACCAGCTGGCGACGGTGGCGATGTCCTACAACAGCCACGTCAGCCTCTATGACTACGTGCTGATCGGCGTCCAGGACACGCTGGTGATCGAGAACGGCGTGCTGCGCAACCGGGATGGAGTGATCTACGACCCCAAGTCGGAAGGGGAGGAGGGACGCAACAGCGGGTTGCTGCAGAACCGCGAGTTCGTCGCCGCGATCCGGGAGCAGCGCCAGCCGGCGATCAGCGCCGACGCCGTGCTGCCCGCCCTATCCGTACTGCAAGAGGCCCAAGACCGCTACGACACCTGGCGCCGCGGCAAAGGCGCCCATCCGATTCGGTAGGAGTACGCCACGATGAGGATCTCCGGCTTGCAGCTGTTCGAGCTGCGCGGCGAGATGCAGCACGAAGGGACCTTCTGGGAGGAGCGCCTCGTCCAGCCGCTCGACATCTACCCCGAACACCGCGACGCGCACCGGCCCTCCCACACGCCGGACGAGCGCGGGCGCTATGGGGTTCGCTCGGTTTTCCTGCGCATCGACACCGACGAGGGCGTCTACGGCATCGGTGGACCGGCCACCCACGAGCAGGCGTACATCATCGCCACCCAGATGCGGAGCTACCTGGTCGGCGCCGATCCGCTGGCGATCGAGCTGATCTGGGACAAGATCTACCGCGCCCAGATTCACGGCCGCAAGGGGCCGAGTGTCATGGCGCTCTCGGTCGTCGATTGCGCACTGTGGGACCTGAAGGGCAAGTACCTCAACCAGCCCGTCTACCGTCTGCTCGGCGGCCCGACCCGCGAGACGATCCCCGCCTACGCGAGCGCGCTCGGCTACTCGGTCGAGCCCGAGCGTGCCGCGGCGCGCGCCAAGCAGATGGTCAGCGACGGGTGGACGGCCACCAAGTGGTTCTTCCGGCACGGGCCCGGCTCGGGGAAGGAAGGGATCGAGAAGAACGTCGCCATGGTCCGCGCGCTGCGCGAAGCCATCGGTCCGAACGTCGACCTGATGCTCGACGCGTGGAACTCCTGGGACCTGCCGTACGCCGTGCAGGTGGGCCGCCGGATCGCCGAGTTCGAGCCCAGCTGGGTCGAGGAGCCGACGCTGCCCGACAAGATTGACGTCTACGCACAGATCCGGCGCGCCCTCAACCCGCTGGGGATTCCCGTCAGCGGCGGCGAGCACGAGTACACGCGCTGGGGGCTCAAGCTCTACATGGACGCCGGCGCCGTCGACGTGCTCCAGCCCGACATCTACTGGTGCGGCGGCATCACCGAGACGCTCAAGATCGGCGCGCTGGCGAGCGCCTACGACCTGCCCGTCGTGCCCCACGGCCACTCGACCCCCGCGACGTGCCACGTGATCGCCTCACAGCCGCCCAACCTCTTCCCGCTGCTCGAGTACCTGATCAAGTGGAACGCGGTGCACCAGTTCTTCCTCAAGACCCCGGTCCATCCGGTTCGGGGTGAAGTACGCGTCACCCAGCTCGATCAACCCGGAATCGGGATGGAGCTCGATGAATCGAAGGTCTTGGAGCGGCGCGAGCTGTCGTTTGCCTAGGGGCGCAGCGAGTGTCCGCGAGCACGCGAATCCGGATCAAGTAAAGGTTGTCGTAACGTTTTCACATGGAAACAGCTAGAACAAATGCTCTAGTTCTCCTGGGCGAGGAGATGCGTGGCGCGCACGGTGCGCCGTCGACCAAGGCGGCCATCGCCGAGTTCCTGTGGGGATTACCGTGGCTGAAGACCGAGATCACCGGCGATTGGGCAGCGCTTACACCCGAGCGGTTAGCCAACGTTGACGTCGTGATCCAGTACGCGGGCGACCGGCGCCACGAGTGCACCGCCGGCCAGCTCGCGGCACTCACGCGCTTCCTTGAAAACGGCGGTGGGTACGTCCCCCTGCATTTCACGACCGCAAACGTGAACGAGGATTTCCTACGCCTGGTCGGGGCCTCTTTCATCGGCCACCCGCCGTTCGGGCCCTTCACGGTCCGCGTCTCCGACGCGCGCCACCCCATCACCCAGGGCCTGGCCCCCATCGAGCTCGAGGACGAGTGCTACCGGAGCAACGTTTTCGGTCCCGCCGCCATTCACGTCGTCGCCACCAGCCACCACCCCGACCCGGAAGCGAAGATCGATGGCGAGCCGAGTGCGTGGACGCGCGAGATCGGCCAGGGTCGGCTCTTCTACTCCGCGCTGGGCCACAACAACACCGTGTGGGCACGTCCCGAAGTGCGCGAGCTGATCGCGCGCGGCATCAGATGGGCGGCGCGCCTCGAGCCGGTTGCGCTGCCGGAGGCGGCGCAGTGAGCGTCGGTGCCAAAGGGGCCGTGGTCAAGCCCGACGCGCTCCGCGACTGGTCCGCCGACGTCTTCGTCCGTCTCGGTCTGCGAGAGGCGGATGCCCGCCTCGTTGCCGA
>DASTZM010000692.1:0-4748 GCA_035764305.1 Chloroflexota bacterium
CCGATCCAGGCGCTCGTACAGCGGGTCCGGGATGCTGATGTTCATCCGTGCCATGGCAGTATCAGCATACACACCCTACACACGATGCGCAATACCCTGCGGTCGAGCGGCCTAGCAGTGTGTATTGGCCGCTCCTGGAACGCCGCTTGCTGCCGTTGCCCGCCGTGAGGCTGAAGGTAAACGGGACCGAGTATGGCGTGGCGGCCGAACCGCGCCGGACGCTGCTGGATACCCTGCGGAACGAGCTCCACCTGACCGGGACCAAGAAGGTCTGCGACGTCGGCGACTGTGGGGCGTGCACCGTCCTGGCGGACGGAATGGCGATCTACTCCTGCCTGACGCTGGCCATCGAGTGCGAGGGGCGCGACGTGACCACCATCGAAGGCTTGGATGACGGTACGGGGCGGCTTGACCCGGTCCAGCGCGCGTTCGTCGAGTGCGATGCGTTCCAGTGCGGCTTTTGCACACCCGGCCAGATCATGAGCCTGCGTGCGCTCCTCAATCAGACGGCCAGCCCGAGCGAGGAGGAGATCACGCGCGCCGTCACGGGAAACCTGTGCCGCTGCGGCGCGTACCTCAACATCGTGAAGGCGGGCAAGCGCGCCTCCGAGCTGCTGCGCGAGGAGACGCAGACCGCAGGAGCGGCGCGGTGACGTCGCTGCACATCGACGTCCTGCGCTCTGGCGAGGGAAAGGAGGGCGAGTACAAGGTCGCCGAGGAAGATCCGCTGCCCAACTGGACGGCGGACACGAAACTGACCGTTGTCGGCACGCCACTGCCGCGCGTCGAGGGTCCAGAGAAGGTCACCGGCCGGGCCAAGTTCGCCTACGACGTGCACCTCCCCGCGATGCTGTTTAGCCGCGTGCTGCGCTCGCCGCACCCCCACGCGCGGATCACGCGGATCGACTCTTCGAAGGCCGAAGCGCTCTTCGGGGTGCGTGGTGTGCTGCACTCGGGCAACGCTCCCGAGATCGAGTGGTACAAGGACTCGGCGCTCTTCGACACCACCCTGCGCTTCGTCGGCGAGGAGGTCGCGGCCGTCGCCGCCGACAGCGAGGAGATCGCCGAGGACGCACTGCGCCTGATCGACGTCGAGTACGACGTCCTCCCCTTCATCGCCGACTTCACCAAGGCGCTCGACCCGGACGCGCCCGCACTGCACGAGAAGGGGAACGTCGCGACCGAAGACGGCGAGCCGAAGGTGTACGAGCGCGGCGACGTCGAGGCGGGGTTTGGACAGGCGGACGTCGTCGTCGAAGAGGAGTTCGTCACGCCCGCCGCGCTGCACAACTGCATGGAGACCCACGGCTGCGTCGCACAGTGGGAGGGCGACCGGCTGACGCTGTGGGACTCGACCCAGAGCATCTTTGACGTGCGCGAGGAGGTGGCCAAGAAGCTGAAGCTCCCCGAGCACAAGGTGCGCGTGATCAAGCAGTACATGGGTGGCGGGTTCGGCAGCAAGCAGATCGCCTGGAAGCACACCGTCATCGCCGCGCTGCTCTCCAAGCGGACCGGGCGGCCGGTCCAACTGATGCTCGACCGCGAGGCAGAGAACCTGGCAGTGGGAAACCGCAACCCAACGCGCCAGCGGCTAAGGATTGGCGCGCGCAAAGACGGCACGCTCACCGCGATCTCGGTCAAGATCGAGCAGTCGGTCGGGGCGCACATGGTGGGAGGCGAGGGCAGCAACACCCCCGGCCTGTATCAGCGCCTCTACCGGTGCCCCAATCTGCGCACCGAGCAGTGGCCGCTCTACGCCAACACCGGGCCGGCGGTAGCGTTCCGCGCGCCGGGGTATGTCGAGGCGGCGTGGGCGCTGGAGCAGGCGATGGACATGCTGGCGCGCGAGCTGGATATGGACTCGCTAGACCTGCGGCTGAAGAATTACGCAGTGACCGACCAGAAGCGCGACAAGCCGTTCACCGAGCCGGAGAGCCTACGCCGCTGCTACGCCGCCGCGACCGAGGCCTTTGGTTGGCGCGCGTATCGGAAGCCGGACTCACACGGCCCAAGACGGCGGGGGATCGGCATCGCGGCACACGAGTGGGGCGGCAGCGGCTATCCGCCCGGCTACGCGTGGGTCAAGCTCAACGCGGACGGCACCGCGGACGTCGTCACCGGGACACAGGATATTGGCACGGGGACGCGCACGTCGCTGACGCAGATCGCCGCGGAGGAGCTGGGGCTGCCAGTCGCCCAGGTCGCGGTCCACCTGGGGGACACGGCGCAGGGGCCGTATGCGCCGGTCTCCTCGGGCAGCGCGACGCAGCCGACGATCGGCCCCGCAGTGCGTGCCGCCGCAGCCGACGCGCGGCGCCAGCTGCTCCGCGCCGCAGGAACGTACCTGGAGGTCGATCCGCTGTCGCTGCGCGTCCAGGACGGCAAGATCTTCGTCGAGGGCGAATCGGGGCACGCCACCACGGTTGAGGAAGTGACGCAGCGCATCGCGCCCCACATGATTCAGGGGCATGGCGCGCGCGGCGCCAACCCGGAGGACAAGAGCATCCGCACCTTCGGCGTGCAGTGCGCTGAGGTCGAGGTCGACGTCGAGACGGGGGAGGTGAGGGTGCTGCGGATCGTGGCCAGCCACGACTGCGGGCGGATCGTCAACCCGACCCTCGTGGAGAGCCAGGTGGTGGGCGGGGTCACCCAGGGGATTGGCTTCGCGCTCTCAGAGGAGCGCGTGGTCGACATGGCTCGTGGTGTGGTGATGAACGCCAACCTGGAGGAGTACAAGGTGCCGGTCGTGGTCGACGTGCCGCCGATCGAGCACGCGCGCGTCGATCTGGCCGACCCGGCGGCGAACCACACCGGGTCCAAGGGGATCGGTGAGCCCCCAACCGTGCCGACGGCGCCGGCGATCGCCAACGCGGTGTTTGACGCGGTGGGAGTTCGAATCACCGAGGCGCCGATCACCCGCGCCCGCTTGCTCGCCGCGCTGGCGGCGAAGGAGAGCGCGCGGTGAGGCCGTTCGCGTACGCGGCGCCGCCCAACGTCGACGAGACGCTGGCGCTGCTCTCCCCCACGTCGCGCCCGTTTGCCGGCGGGACCGATCTGCTCACGCTGATGAAAGCTGATGTCTTTGCGCCCGACACTCTGGTCAGCGTCAAGACCGCGCTGGAAGGCGGCATCCACGAGACGCCCAACGGCCTCACGCTCGGCGCGCTGACGACGCTGGCGGAGCTGGAGCGGAGCGACGTGGTGCGTGAGCGTCTGCCTGCCCTGGCCGAGGCGTGCGGGCTGGCGGCGACGCCACAGCTGCGCAACGTGGCGACGATCGGCGGCAATCTGCTTCAGCGACCGCGGTGCTGGTACTACCGCTCCCACCTGTTCCAGTGCTGGCTGAAGGGCGGCGATGAGTGCCAGGCCCGCGATGGCGAGAACCAGCAGCACGCGGTCTTCGACCTTAGCCCGTGTGTCGCGGTGCATCCGTCTGACCCCGCAGTCGCGCTGACCGCGTACGGCGCGCAAGTAACGCTACGCGGGCCGCGCGGCGAGCGCAGTATCTCTATCGACGACCTCTTTGCCCCACCTGTGGACGATCGGCGGACCGAGACGACGGTCGGCGAGCACGAGCTGATCACGGCCGTGCACGTCCCCACGCCGCCGGCGGGCGCGCGGAGCGTCTACCTGAAAGCAATGGATCGCAAGATCTGGGCGTTCGCTCTGGTCAGCGTCGCGGCGGTCGTCAGCCTGGACAACGGGTCGGTCCGCGACGCGCTGCTCGTGCTGGGCGGGGTCGCCAACGTGCCGTACCGCGCACACAGCGCGGCTTCGCACCTCGTGGGCAGACCACCGTCAGAGGAGGCGTTTGCGCGCGTCGCCGACGCGGTGACGGAGGCGGCGCAGCCGCTGGGACGCAACGACTACAAGCTGCCGCTGCTGAGAGGACTGGTGATGCAGGCGCTGCGCGCCGCGACGGGTGACGCCGGGTCGACCGGGTAACCTCCCGCATGGTTTTCAAAGTCGGCATCGCGGGCGTGACCCACGGGCACGTCTCGGCGCACCTGCGCGAGTGGCGCGAGGTCCCCAACGTCCAGCTCGTCGCCATCGCAGACGCCAACGTCCAGGAGCGCCAGCGCTATCTCCAGCGGACCGAGACCAGCGGGATCCGCGAGTTCGACTCGATCGAGCAGATGCTCCAGCAGGAAGAGCTGGACGTGCTGAGCGTGTGCAACGAGACGTCGAATCACGCGCGCGTGATCGAGCTGGCGGCGTCCAAGAAGGTCCACTGCATCGTCGAGAAGCCGCTTGCCTTCCGGCTGGCCGACGCGGATCGCATGCTGGCGGCGGCGGGGAAGTACGGCGTGCAGGTGGTGACCAACTACCCGACGCGCTGGGGCTCCCGCGCGACGCCGCGCGCGCTGGAGTTCGTGCGCAAGGGCGGGATCGGCCGGCCGTACGAGGTGCGCCACCGGGGCGGCGGCACGAAGCCGCGCGCTATCGACGCCAACACGTTCTTCCAGTGGCTCTATCAGCCGCCGTTCAACGGCGCGGGGGCGTTCGCGGACTACTGCTGTTACGGCTCGGACATGGCGGTGGGGGTGCTGGGGCTGCCCAGCTCGGTGTACGCGATCGCCGGGCGGTGGCAGCGCAACGACCTGATCACCGACGACAACGCGCGCATGCTGCTGCAGTATCAGCGCGGTGCGGCGGTCATCGAAGCGACGTGGTCGCAGTTCGGTCACCTGCCGTTCAGCACCATGTTCTTAGGAGAGGAGGGGACGCTGGCGCTGGGGCACGGGAAC
>DASTZM010000693.1:0-5222 GCA_035764305.1 Chloroflexota bacterium
GAACAGGAACGGCGTGAAGCCCACCGCGCCTTCGGTCACCGCAACGCCCGTGGGCGGCGGGTAGTAGAAGTCCAGCCCGTTCTGCTGCAGCTTCAGGAGCGCATCGTAGACGTCGTCCCACGTGTCGGGTGGCTTAAGCCCGAGCTCGAACAAGATGTCCGTCCGGTAGAAGGTCATCGCGAAGTCCTGGGTCTCCGGAATGGCCCAGTTGCCCTCGGCCGTTTTCCCGGGCAGCGTGTAGCGGAACGGCACCAGCGCACCTGGCCGGAACCGGTCCGCCACCTGCTTGTAGTCGGGGAAGTCGCTCAGGTTGACCAGCCCGCCGCGGACTGCGAAGTCCACCGGCAGCTGCGACGGCACGCCGACCGCCACGTCGGGCGCCTCACCCGCGGTCGTCGCCAGCAGCAGGACGGACCCCGCGCCCTCGCCGAGTGAAGCAGGTGGGATGACGCGCAGGTTGACCTTGATGCCGGTGTTCGGCGTGAAGTCGTCCTCGATCATGTCTTTCATGATCTGGCCCCACTCGGTGCCACGGCCGACCCACACCTCGATCGTCTTCTGGGCGCCCTTCGCGTATGAGCTGCCCAGACCGGTGTAGTCACGCGTGAATGAGCCCAGGAACGTCTTAATCGACGCCCACGTTTGCTCGAAGAAGTTCGGGTGCACCCGTGGCGGCACGACGTCCGGCGAGTGGACCATGATCCAGTCGATCTGCAGCGGATGGTTCTGCAGATTGAGGAGCCACGACGCCAGGATGCCCTGGCTGCGGTTGAAGTCCTCGATCAGGCGGTGGATGTCGTGGGGACGCTTGATCATCGTGCGGATCTGATCGGTGACGACGCGGAACGCGCTCGACGCGTCATTCTTCGAGCGCCCGATCTCCTCCATTCGCACCGCCTCCTTGTCGAGGCGGTCGGCAATCTCCTGCAGGCGGTCGAGCAGTCCGGGGATCTTCTCGTGCAGGTCCCACTCCATGTTCGGGTCGGGCTGCGACCCCGTCACCATCAGCATCTGGCGCGACAGGGTGCTCATCTCGGTGAGCGACTGGTCGATGGCGCGCACGGTCTGCGACATGAAGCCGATGACCACGTCCATCTGCAGGATGTGCTCGCCCCGTGTGAAGTAGAAGAGGAAGGGCTCGCCGCTGGTGAGCTGCTCGCGGCGCATCGTGTCAAGGCGCCAGTCCTTATCGCTCCGGAACAGGATGGTCTGCATCTCCTGGAACGGCACTTCGCCGTCAATGCGGAGCTGGCGGATGCGCGGGCGCCGGCCGGACCATCCCTGCCAGTCGCTCATGCTGATGTAGTAGAGGCCATCTTCGGGCACGTTGATCTTCCAGCGCGCCCACTGACCGGGCAGGCGCCACCGCCAGTGGCCGAAGGAGTTCAGACGGAACAGTCCCTCGGAACCGGGCGACGCCAGGGCGTCGAAGCTGACCTCGCCGCGGATCGTGGGATCCGACTTGAGGTACATCTCCTCCGCCTCGATCCTGACGCCCTTACCGGACGTCTCCTTGGCGCCCTTCGCCTTCCACTCGGCCAGCCGCTGCTGGTAGGTCGGGATGACGATGGGTGAGTGCACCGTGATCGTGCGCAGCGCGATCGGCTCGCGCACCGTCTCCATGCGGATCTTGTGCTTGCCTTGCGTGAACGCGAACTGGAACGGCACTTCATAGCGGCCGTCGGCGTCCTCGAGCGTCTTCGTCTCCCACTGCGGGGCCTCGATCTGCGCCGGGCGGATGTCCTGCCCCTTGTTGTCACGCTTCGGCGGCCAGGAGGCCTCCTTCCAGACGCGCTGGAAGACGATGCGCTTCGCCTCGCGGAATGGCAGCTGGCCGTCGATGTACAGGTCGCGCTGCACCGACGCGCGCTTCCCGTTGCACCCGGCGCACACCGCCTGGCTGACGGGGAAGTACTCCATCGTGATCTGGTACAGGCCGGTCTGCGGGATGTCGAGCTCCCACTCCACCCAACCGTCGTCATTCGCCCATACCAGCGTCTGGCCGGGCTTGCCCTGGAAGTTGTCGACCTTGCGCAGATCCTCGACGCCGCCGTTGCCGACGTAGTTGACCGCCGGAACCTCGACGCTGACGCCCGTTGTGGGCTTGAATGTCTTGTCCCAATCCGCCTTGACGAACTCGTAGATTGGCTGCGAGAAGAGGTCCTCGGCGGTCAACTCCTCGAACGATTTGTCTCGCGACGTCGCCGGCCCGGTCTGCTTGTCGACGGAGGTACCGTCGGCCGCGGTGGGGTCATACGTCGCGGCGAGCGAGCTGCCCGAGAACGCCGGCAGGAGCATGCCCATCACGAGCACGAGGGCTATCCCTCGATGCAGCCATCCCCGCCAGCCCCGCGAATGCGGTGTCATTCGTTCCCTCCCCAACTGGAGTTGTTCGAGTGTGGAGTGCGCGCAGGCCCTGCGGCCAGTATATCTACCGCCGACCTATTCCACAATACGGCACGCCAGCCCCCGCGGCAACACCGCGAACCCAAGTATAGGTTCGCTCCCTGTCTCGCGCCACTCCCCGGCGGCCGGGGGAGCGCGCCGTCGTGCGGCGCGGCTACACTCGACTCACATGGTCCTCAGCGACCGCACGATCAGAGAGCTCATCGAGTCGGGCCGCCTCAGAGTCGACCCGTACGACGCCCTCGCCATCCAGCCCTCGTCCATCGATCTGCGCCTCGACTACCGGTTCCGCGTCTTCCGCTCGACGCGCTACTCGCACATCGACCCGCGCAAGGACCAGAGCGCTCTGACAGAGCTGGTCACGATCCCCGACGGCGAGTCGTTCGTCCTTCAACCCGGCCAGTTCTGCCTCGGCAACACCTGGGAGGAGATCAGTCTGCCGGAAGACGTCGTCGGCCGCCTGGAGGGCAAGAGCAGTCTGGGACGCCTAGGCCTGGTGATCCACTCCACGGCCGGCTACGTCGACCCAGGGTTCCGCGGCCACCTGACCCTCGAGCTGAGCAACGCCGCGTCGCTCCCGATCCTGCTCTACCCGCGGATGAAGATCGGTCAGCTTTCCTTTCTTCAAATGACCACGCCGGCGGATCGTCCTTACGGCTCCTCGCCATTGGGCAGCAAGTACCAGGGCCAGTCAGAGCCCACGGCCAGCCGGATCCATCTCGACTTCGGTGACAGGAAATAGCCCGGCGCCCGCAGCGCCGGCCGCTCCGGCCCCGTCGCTCGACCTGGTGGTGGCGGCCGGTCGGGAGCGGATCGTGTTGATTGGCGGCGCGCTGGCCGGCATGTGCGTGTTCTTCGCGCCGCTGCTGATCCTGGCGCTTGGCCTCCTGGCGGCGTACCTGGCCGACGTCGTCAGTGACGGGCAGGTGGCCATCTTCAGCCTGGCCCGGCCGCTGACCAGAGACGACTTCCGCTCGGTGTTCGCGCCGGCGATCAACGAGGCGCCGCTCCTCGCCGCCGCCGGCATTCTCGGAGCGCTGCTGGCGCAGGTCAGGCGACGCAACGCCCGGCGGAGCGACCCCGGTCTGCTCGCCGCGGGCATCCGACCGTTCTTCCCCGAGTTCCTGCTGCTCTACGTACTGCTTGTCGCCGTCGCGGTCGCCCAGGCCGCGACACACGGCGGCGTGCCGCAGGTCAGCCGTCTGGTCGGCGCCGCGCCGGTGTTCCTTCCTTTTATGCTGTGCCTCACCTGGATCGCCCACTCGGTGTGGGGGTATTGCTTCCGCAGCGTAATCGATCTGCTGGCGGGCCCGGGCGATCTGAGCGCCGCGACCGAGCTGCGAGCTCGGGCGCGTGCTATCCGCCGCCCTCGCTAGACGTGCCCAGCGCAGTGCGACGCCGTTCCGCCGTTGCGCTCGTCGCGGCCGCCCCGGCGCTCAGCGCGTGCCAGCTGAACCCGTTCCAGCGCGCGCCCGTCGACCAGGTGCTGCGCACCTTTCTGTGGTCGTCGTACGAAACGCTCGATCCGATCCAGACGAGCAGCGTGGTCGAAGCCGAGTACGTGGTCCACATCTTCTCGGGGCTGATGGGGCTCAACGACAAGCTGGATGTGGTCCCCGATCTGGCGGAGAAGCAGGTCCTCAGCCAAGACGGCCGCACCTATACCTTCACGCTGAGGCGCGGCGTCCGCTTCCACGACGGTCGGGCACTGACCGCGAGCGACGTCAAGTACAGCCTGGAGCGCGCGGCGGACCCAGCCAACAGCTCGGCGACCGCACCGACTTACCTGGGCGACATTCTCGGCTTCGCCGAGCGCTACGCGGGGCAGGCCCCCGAGGTGCGGGGCGTCCGTGTGCGAGATGACCAGACGGTCGAGATCACCCTCGTCGAGCCCCGCGTGGACTTCCTGGCCAAGCTGACCTACCCCGTCAGCTACGTCGTGGACCGCACCAACGTCGAGAGCGGCGCGCGCTGGTGGCAGCGCCCAAATGGCACCGGTCCGTTCCGGGTGCGAGAGGCGCGGCCCAGCGAGAGCCTGGTGCTGGCGCGCAACGACGCCTATTACCTGGCCAAGCCGTCGCTGACCGAAGTGTATTTCTTCCCCGTCCTGCCGCTCGAGGCATACGAGACTGGACAGATCGACATCGGAATCGTCGAACTGGGCGACGTGGAGCGCGTCACCGACCGCAGCGATCCGCTGAGCCGCGAGCTGAAAGTGCGGACCGACCTGGACGTGCGCTACCTCGGCTTCAACGTCGCCGCCAAGCCCTTCGACGACCCCAAGGTGCGCCAGGCCTTCAACCACGCGCTTGACCGCGACAAGATCGTCAACGTCACGCTCAAGAAGACGGCGGTCAAGGCTGAAGGGATCCTGCCGCCGGGCATGCCCGGACGGAGCGACAAGGTGAAGGGACTCGACTTCGACGTCTCACGAGCGCGCCAGCTGATCGCGGAGTCGACGTACCGAGACGTGCGAAACTTCCCGGAGATCATCCTGACGGTGGCCGGCACGCGCACCGCGCCGCCGGCCGAGATCACCGCGATCGTGGCGATGTACCGTCAGAACCTGGGCGTGGAGGTGCGCATCCGCCAGATGGACAATACCTCCTATATGGACTCGCTTCAGCGCAACAAGGATCGCTTCCAGATGTTCTCGCTCGGCTGGGTCGCCGACTACGCCGACCCTCAGAACTTCCTGGACGTGCTGTTCCACTCCAAGAGCGGCGAGAACCACACGCAGTACGCCAACCCCGACGTCGATCGTGTGCTCGAGCGCGCCCGCGGCGAGCGCGACAACGCCGCGCGGATGCGGCTGT
>DASTZM010000694.1:0-6268 GCA_035764305.1 Chloroflexota bacterium
CGACAAGGCCGGGGCGGTCGCCGGCGCGGGGCAGCTCAGGGCGCCGCTCGTCGTGCGCCCGCTGGATGGATCGACGCGCTTCGTGGTGGGCTACAAGTCGGCGCCGGCGGTCCCCGGCCGCAGCGGGATCTTCCAGGACACATATCGGGGGGAGATCGTCGTGGCGCCGCGTTCCGACGGAATTGAGACCGTCAACCGGCTCTCGCTGGACGACTATCTGCGCGGCGTCGTACCGGCCGAGATGCCGGTGTCCTGGCCGAGCGAAGCGCTCAAGGCGCAAACGCTCGCGGCGCGATCGTACGCGGTCTTCCAGGCACAGACGCGCTCGAGTGAGCGCTACGACGTGGACGACACGACCGCCTTCCAGGTCTATCGCGGCGCCAACGCCGAGCACCCCGCGGTCAACCAGGTAATCGACGCAACGGCGGGCCAGGTGATTGCCTACTCGGGCCAGATTGTCCAGGCGTACTTCTTCTCGACCTGCAGCGGCTGGACGGAGAACAACGAGTCGGTCTGGCAGTCCGGCAAGCCGGTGCCGTACCTCCGAGGCATCCGAGACGTCGATGCCTCGGGGAAGGCCTACGACGCCGACTCGCCGATGACGAGCTGGGCGACCGGCGCACTGACCGCGGCGCAACTGGAGGAGGCGCTGAACGGAAACGAGGCGACCCAGATCGGGCAGCTGCAGGCGATCGACCTGACCAAGCGCACCGCGTCCGGGCGGCTGCTGTCGGTGACGTTGACGGGCAGCGCGGGGACAAAGACGGTCCGGCCGGACGTGCTGATGGCCCGGTTCAACAACGCGCGCCCCGACGGCGTCGCACCGCTGTACAGCACCAACTTCGACCTCCGCCTCGTGCCGCCGTCGGCGCTGGTGCAGTCCCAGGGCGCGATCCCGGTACCTGGTCAGCGCCCTGCTCCCGTGCCGACCCCGGCGCCGTTACGGCCGGGCAGTCCGGCGCCGGCGCCCGCTGCGCCCGCACCAACCGCGGTGCCGACGCCGACGTACCGGCTGGAGATGACCACGCCGGTGGCGGCGCGACCGAATGGGCCGACCAGCCAGTTCTTTGCGGAGACGGGACATAACGTGGGCGGCGCGTTCCTGAGCTTCTTCAACACGCGGGGTGGGCTCGATCTCTACGGCTACCCGCGTACGGAGGAGCTGCTGGAGGACGGCCGCACGGTGCAGTACTTCCAGCGGGCGAAGCTGGAGTACCACGTGGACAAGGCGGGGACGCCGTACGAGGTGCAGCTGGCGCTGCTGGGTGACACGCTGACTACTCCGCGCCGGCCGTTCCCCGTGACGAGCGCCTTCGGTAGCTCGACCGACCACGTCTTCTTCCCCGAGACGGCGCACGGGCTGCACTACGGCTTCCTTTCCTACTGGCGCGAGCGCGGCGGGCTGGACATCTTCGGCTATCCGATCTCCGAGGAGCTACGCGAGAACGGCTTCACGGTGCAGTACTTCCAGCGGGCGCGGTTCGAGTACCACCCGGAGCACGCCGGCACCCCGTACGAGGTGCAGCTTGGCCTGCTGGGCGACCAGCTGCTCCAGCAGCGGCTGTGGCTGAAGTGAGCTAGCCCATCCGCCGCAGCGCCTCTTCGGTGACCTCGTTGTCGAGGGGACGCCCCGCGACCAGGCGAGTGACTTCCTCCAAGACCTGATCGCCCAGGCGCAGGCACTCGTCGTTGAGCGAGCCGGCGACGTGGGGCGTGAGGATGCAGTTTGGGAGCGTGTAGAGCGGCGAGCCGTCGGGCGGGGGCTCGGGATCGGTCACGTCGAGACAGGCGGTGATGCGCCCCGTCTCGAGCTCGCGGATCAGCGCGTCGTGGTCGACGAGTGCGCCGCGGCCGGGGTTGATGAAGTAGGCGCCGTCGGCCAGCAGCGCGAGCTGCGGCGCGCCGATCAGGTGTCGGTTCTCCGGGATGTTGGGTGCGACGAGCACGACGGCGCGCGACTCGCGCAGCAGCGTGTCCAGATCGACGGGTCGCGTGGCGAGCGCGCTCGCCGCGTCCGCCGTGAGCAGTGGGTCGTGGACTAGAACACGGAAGTCGTGCGGGCGCAGGAAGCCCAAGAGCTGGCGGCCGACGTTCCCCGCGCCGATGACCCCCACGGTCGTCCGGTAGTAGCCGGCAAGCTCGGGCCCGCGGCGCCACGCCGCGCGCCCCTGCGCCTTGAACGCGACCTGGTAGCGAAAGACGTCCTTGAGGCACGCGAAGAGCAACCCGAGCACGTACTGCGCGACGGGCCGGCCATTGGCGTTAGCGGCGCTGGTGACGCGGATGCCGCGCCGCCAGAGCGCGGGGCTCACCACCGGTTTGACGGTCCCCGCGGAGTGGAGGACCCAGCGCAGCGCGGGCGCCGCGTCCAACCGCTCCTCCGTCAAGGCCAAGCTGCCCCAGCCGGTGATCAGCCCATCGACGCCCTCCAGACGCGGAAGCAGCCACTCGTCGGTCAACTGCTCCGGGGTCTCGGGATCGAGATCGACGAGCTGCGCGATGCGCTCGAGGGCCTCCGGCGTGAAGCACTGCTCGCGACGGCGCCGGTCGAGGTTCAGGGCAAAGCGCGGACGAGCATCGGGCACGGCGAGAGGATGCCACCCCTGCTAGAGTGCCCGCATGGACGAGCGCAGCGCCGCGCGCGAGATCGACGCGCTGCCTGGCGATGACTACCCGCTCCGACGCCACGCCGAGCGCGCGATTGGCGCAGCCGCGACTCCGCCTCCCGGCTGGAAGCCGCTCGGCTACACCGCCCGCGACTACGTGACACTGCTGCGCGGGATCTGTGGCTACTTCCAAGCCTTCCAGGATGAGCGCGGCGCGATTCTGGATCCCTACGCCGCAGACGAGAAGCAGTACGCGACGCCGTGCTACGCCGTCGCGGCGGCGCTCACCGCGCTCGACGGCCATCCGGGCACCGGTGTGTGGGGGCGCGCGCGGCGGGCGCCGGATGAGGCGCCGGCGGACGCCGCGCTGCTCGAGAGCGCCGCCCGGGCGGAGGATCACGCGCTGCGCTCGCTCGCCGTGGACAAGAACACGCCGCAGAACCACGCCGACTTCTTCGCGCCGCTCGTCGTGCTGGGGTACCAGCTTCTGGCGCCGTTCGTGGAGCGTGCGCGGGCGGCGCGCTGGCGATCCGAGCTGCGATCGATCGACCCTGAGGCGACGTATCGCAACACGTTCTCCTACAAGCGCGAGCGCGGGCAGGAGCAGACGGTCCACAACTGGAACGTGGTCGCCGTCGCGGGCGAGCTGCTGCGCGAAGTGGCGGGCGCGGGAGCGGACCGCGCGTGGGTCGACCGCTATCTCGACTATCAGCTCTCGGCACATGCCGATTTGGTGTGGGGGCTGTACCGCGACCCGAACTGCCCGCTCCCCTACGACCTGTTTCCACGACACCACCTGGCGTACGCGCTCGCGGCAGTCGGGAACGAGCGGGTAGACACGCGTCTGCCCGAGTGGCTGGCGCGCGGTGAGTGGACGTCGGCGCTGACGCAGACCGGCAGCGGCGGGATCCCGCCGGGGTGGCGGAGCAGCGAGCACCTGTGGAACGACGCGGCGCTGGTGGCGCTAGCCGAGACCGCTGCGTGCCGCCACGCCGACGCCGGGCGGGCGCTGACGGCGGGAATCTTCCGGCGAGTCGCGGCGCTGGCCTTCCGGTCGATGCTTCACTGGCGGCGACCGTCGGGCGAGCTACACGTCGTGAAGAACCACTTCGATCCAGCGCAGCGGTGGGGCTTCGAGGCGTACTCGTTCCACTCCAACTACGGCCTCTATTCGGCCGCGATGCTGGCGACGGCGATCCTGTTCGGCGACTGCGAGACGGCCGAAGCGCCGGCGCCGGTGGAGACCGGCTCCCACGCGATCCGCTACCCGGAGCCGTTCCATACGCTGGTCGCGACGCACCGCGGGCTGACGCTGTCGTTCGACCTGGACGCCGACGGCAAGTACGACGTGACCGGGCTCAACAGCATCCGGAGGGTGGGCGCGCACCCGCTGCTGGGGCCAGCCAGCGGGATCCCGGCGGCGCCGCGCTACAGCGTACCGGCGCCGCCGGGCAGCGCCGTGGGTGTTGGTCTGGCGTGGGAAGGAGGGTCGCTTGCGGCGGCACACCCCGGTCAGGTTGAGGTCATGGTCGCGGACCAGGATGCATCACGCCTCTCGCTCGAGCTGCGGTACGCGCTTGGTGCGGGCACCGTGCATGAGCGGTACGTGCTGGCCGACGGGGCGATCGACGCCAGCGCGACGCTGACGACCGAGGACGTGACGGCGACGATGAGGTGGCCGTTCCTGGTGAGTGACGGCCTCGGTCGGGGAAGCGGGCGGGTCGTGGGAGGGGCGCTCGAGTGGTCCCTGGGCGACTCGAGGCAGCGGCTGCGCCTGGACGGCGTGCGGCTGACCGATAGTCGCGTTCAGGGGCGAAACGGCGAGTACGTACTAGCCGAAGCGCCGGCGCAGGGAGGGCGTGCGAGCTGGCGCTTGGAGTACGAGTGACGGGCTAGCGGCGGGCGGGCGCGGGCGTCGGTGCGGCGAGCGGGTCCTTGCCCAGCAGCTGGAGCACCGAACGGTCGAAGAGCGTCCAGTAGGCGGCGGTGTGGTTTTGACCGCCGGCGCTGTTCCAAAAACCGAAGTACATCGCGTTGCCGGTCTGCGACCAGACGGCGCGCCGCTGGCCACCGTCGGTGATCGTGGCCAGGACCGTACCGTTGGAGACGATCGGCGTGCGAAAGACGTTCTCGGCGCCCACGACGGTCTCGGCGCCGAAGCTACGCGTCACCGCACTCGCGCTGCCGGCGACGTCGACGGTCGTGCCGGCGACGTTGCGGATCGGGTTGGCCGGGTCGACATTCAGACCGAGCCCGAGCGCCTGGACGAGGCGCGGCTCGCCGTTCAGGACGGGGACCTTGCTGGCGACGACGTTATTGAGCGCCGCGGGCGGGAGGGTGGTCGGGTAGCCGATCACGATCAGCGCGAACTCCTTGAGGTTCGTCGTGCCGGAGATGGTCGAGGGATCGACGGTCGTCGCGTCGTAGCCGGTCTCGCTCAGCCGCCGGCTCCAGTCGCCGGTGAAGCCGAACTGTGGCGGGCGGATGCTGCCGGCGCCGTCGAGCAGGACGAGCACCTTGGGTCGCGCCTGCTGCTGGAGGACGGTGGATTGCGTGATCTTGACGCTCGCGGCGAGGAGGGGCGCGGTGCCAACTTCGAAGCCGGAGACCTCGACGTAATCGGCGAAGCCGATGTCCTCGGATCGGTAGGCCTTGCCGTCTTTGAAGGTGACCTGGGTGCTGTCGGCGAGCTGGATGGTCCACGGCCGCGAGCCGCCGTCGGCGTTGCCGCCGGTCTGGACGGTGAGCAGCCGCTGCGCGCGGTTGACGTTGGTGACCTGACCGGCGATGGTGCGCAAAGCAGGTGGGGCGACGGCGGTCGGAGTGGCCGGGATACGAGTGGGCGGCGCCGTCGCGATGACGGGTGGGCGGGTCGCGGCGACCGTCGGCTGCGCGGGTGACCCGGCGCCCGCGGTCTGTGCCTGCGCCTGGCCCGCCGGCGCGGCCGTGGTCGGCGCGGGCGGCTGGACCGTCGGCGCCGCCGGGCTGCTGACAGCGGTTGGAGCGGTTGTCGGCTGCGGGGGGATGGTTGTGGTCGGCAGCGGGACGGAGGTGGGCGCCAGCGTGTCGACCTGCGAGGCGGAGGCCTCCTGCGGCGCGTCGCCGCGGCTGGAGACGATGGCCCACACGTGGAGCAGTTGCGGGACCATGACGACGGCGAGGGCGACGCTCAGCCCGAGGCCGAGCGCGTTGGCGCTGGGGAGCGGCACGCCAAAGAGGGGCCGCCGACGACGGTCGTGCTCGTCGATGCGCCGGTACAGGTCGCGGCGAAGGGAGAGCGGCGGACGCTGGGTTGGGACGCGACGAAAGAGGTCGCTCGAGCTGCGGAACTGGTTGACCTTCGCCCGGCAGTCGGCGCAGGAGCGCAGGTGGCGGTCGACTCGGGCACGGGCATCCAGCTCGAGCTCGCCGTCGACGTACGACGAGAGCGCGTCCGCGGCGGGATGCGTGTCCGGGTCCGGCTGGAAGCCGTCTGGCGTCCCGGGCCAGCGCTTGAGCACTCCTCCTGGTCTCCCCTGTCGCTTCCTGAACGGATTCAGGTGGGGAGAAGTCTCAGATGGGGGCGGTGAGGGCCGAAATGAAACAGGCCCTATTTTCTATCTGGGAGAAATGAAGCATAGGATGAAACACCCCCGGGGAGCGCCCCCAGGGGTATTGCGTGC
>DASTZM010000695.1:0-2147 GCA_035764305.1 Chloroflexota bacterium
GACGGAGATGCGGCCGCGCTGTGGGCGCTATCCAACTGGGCGCAGCGCTCATCTAGGGCTTTACCGGAATTGCCGCGATCCGGGAGGCGCCGCCTGGCGGCGCTGAGACGCAGCTCGGCTTTGCTCAGCTGCGCTGACCACCCACCTTTGCTCAGCTGCGCTGAACACCCACTACGTACCGGACTTCTTCCTCGGCGCCGGGTAGGGGGTCTTGCCCTGGGCCAGGGCGTCGGTGAGCTGTTCGATGCGGCGGGTGCGGGTCTCCGGTCGCACTGCGGTTTGGATGCGGTTGAGGAAGGCGAAGCGGTTTCGGCTGTCCAGCGCGGCGTAGACGTCGGTGAGGTCGCGCGCGGCCAGGGCGGCGGCGAGGTCGTCGGGCACGACTGCGTTGGCCGGGCCGTCGTAGGCGGCAGCCCATCGGCCGTCCGCCTTCGCCCTTTCCACCACAGCTAGGCCGGCGGGCCGCATCCGCCCCTCGGCGGTCAGTCGCTCGATGCGCTCGCGGTTGATCTTCGACCAGACGCTCTTCGCGCGCCGAGGGGTGAACCGCTGCACGTACCACGCATCGTCGATCCGCCGGGAGATGCCGTCGATCCAGCCGAAGCAGAGCGCCACGTCCACGGCCCTCGTCCAGTCGATCGACGTGACGCCGGTGCCCTTCTTGGCCATCCGAACCCACACGTGCGTGGCGGTCGACGCGTTGTCGACAAGCCAATTCTCGAACGCCTTGTCGTCCTCGAAGAACACCGCGTCGGTGTGGATCATCGACATGGCGGCAGACTACGGCCACGTGGTTGACGCATCAGGTGCAGCGCTCGAATCGCGCTCGAAGGACGCCTTGAGCGCGTCGAGAGTGATGGTGCGCTCCTTGACGGCGAACCGCCGCCAGATCGGTGTGCCCAGGCGCCACACACCGTACGACACCAGTTTCCCGCGATGGCGGACCACCGTCTCGCTGTCACCGAAGGGCTGCAGGTGGTAGCTCGGCCAGCCCTCGAACTTGAGCTTGCCCGACTTCGACTTCTCCCACCAGTGGAAGACGATCGTGTGCGGTGCGGCCATCTCGGCGATCTCCCCGGGCATGGTGCCCTGGCTCGTCTCGTCGACGAAGGTCGTTCCGACGGCCGGCTCCCCGGGAGAGGTCTTGCGGGTGTGCTTGAGCATGCTTCCCCTGTTCGCCATCCAGAGGTTGTGCCCGTCGATGTCGACGAGCCGGGTGAACACCTGGTCAATCGGTGCGCGGATCGTGCGTTCGAGCTCGAACTCGATGGGCCTCATACCGAGCCAGCATCCTCGCAAGCCGGGTGCCCCGCAACGCGCCCGCTGTGCCCAGACCCGGTGGCGCAGGCCAGGCGTCTCTGGGCTGTGAGGGTCCGAACCTGACGGCAACGAATGCAGAGCCATGTTCTCGCGCAACTGAATTTGAGGATGTGAAGCATTGACCCGTGCCGGGACGTGCCCCATGTGCTGCCATTCCGCGCGAAGGTGCGACCGCACCGCACCACAGGTCATTCCTCATGTCACGCAAGGTCGCCGAACGGACGTGTGAACAGGCGGCGCAGTGACGCACGTTGGGGATGGCGGGTTGAGTGGGGCAAGACTCCTGCCAGACTGGTTTGGTGCCGTCGAATCGGTGGAATCGGGTGGTCTATCTGGCGTGGGCGCCTGTGTACGACTGGGTGCTGTTGCGGTTCTTCGCGCCGGGACGCGCGACCGCGGTCCGGATGTTGGCTCTGCGCCCGGGCGAACGGGTGCTGCTCGTAGGAGTCGGCACTGGTCAGGATCTCCCACTTCTGCCTGCGGGCGTTTCTGCCGTGGGTGTGGACCTGAGTGAGCCGATGCTGCGACGGGCCGCGAGGCGGGTCGCAGATGTCGCCGCAAGGGTGGAGCTGCGGCTGGGTGACGCTGCGGCGCTTGAGATGCCATCGTCGTCGTTCGACGCGGTAGTCCTGCACCTGGTGCTCAGCGTGGTGCCGGATCCGGCCGCGGTTGTCGCCGAGGCGATGCGCGTTCTGCGACCCGGTGGGCGGGCGGTGATCTTCGACAAGTTCGCTCCCGAGGGCCGTAGCCCATCTGCTGCACGGCGCGTGCTGAACTTGGTCACGAGGGCTTTCGGTACCGAGATTGACCGGCGCCTGGGTGACCTC
>DASTZM010000696.1:0-4022 GCA_035764305.1 Chloroflexota bacterium
GTGGGCGGAGAGCCGGCCGGTGAACATGCTGGCGTTGAAGGTCTTGAGGTGGACGTGGTACCCGTGCCACAAGATGATGGCGAGGACCGCGAGCAGGGCCTCGCCGCCGTGCGCCGCCTTGGCGGCGGGGATCACCTCTCCCGGCAAGAAGCGGGCGGTTCCAATGGGGTTCCAGAGCATGAACCCCGTGACGGTCATGACGAGCGTGCCCCACACGAACGCCCAGTACTCGACCTTCTCGCCGTACGTGTAGCGCCCAAAGCGAGGCGGTTCGGCGGCGCGGCCGACGTAGTACCGGAGGTGCTGCACGACCTGGCGTGCGTCCTCCCAGGTCGGGAGGAGCGAGAGCGCGCGCCCCTTCACGATGCGCCGGTAGAGGACCGCGATGACGTGGTAGAGCGAGACGGCGACGAGGATGACGGCGGACCAATGGTGGATCACGCGCGTAGGCTCGATGCCGCCGAGCCGGGCAATGACTGCGTCCGAGAGCGCGTGCGGCTGGATCTTCTGCGGCAGCCCGGTCACGGCGAGGGCGGTGAAGGACAGCATCGCCACGACGTGCTCGAGGCGCTGCATGACGGTGAAGCGCAGGTAGCCGCGCGCCAGATGGCTCTTGGCGTCGATGCGCGCGGCGGACGCCACTGCCGCGGGGGGCGCGGCGGCCGAGAGCGCGCTCATGACAGGCCTCCGCCGGCGCGCGGTGGCCCGGCGATCCTTCGCCAGACGTCGAGCGCGACGAAGATCCCCATGCCGCCGAGCGTGGTGGGGATGAAGATCTTGTAGAAGAGATCGACCACGAAGACGAGGGTCGCGCTCTTGGGCGAGGGGACGTAGTGGTTCAGCCAGGAGTCCGGGAAGCTCAGCGTCGCGTCCGGGTGGCACTTCTGGCACGTGTCCAGCAAGTTCTGCTTCACGTGGAGGCCCTTCTGGGGATCATCGACCGCCTTGATGTCGTGCACGCCGTGGCAGTCGAAGCACACCGGCTTGTTCGTCGGCTGATCCGGTGACTGCTTGCTGAACAGGGCGACGGTGGTGCCGTGGAAGTCCGAGACGTAGGTGTTCAGGACCTGGGTGGAGATGCCGTACTTGTCCATACGGGCCGGATCGGTGTGGCACTTCCCGCACATCTCGGTCGGCGACCGGAGGCGGAACACGTTGGTGGTGGGGTCGGCGATGTTGTGCACGCCGTGGCAGTCGATGCACGACGGCACGTCCGGGTTGTCCTTGACCAGCGCGGCGCCATGCACGCTGTCCCGGTACTGCGCGTAGATCCCGTTGTGGCACGTGGAGCAGGTGGTGGCGATTGCGGCGCGCGGCTGCTGCTTGATCGGAAGCTGGGTGTGCGGGTTGTGGCAGTCCGAGCAGACGGGCGCCTGGCGCTCGCCGCCGGCGAGTGCGCGCTGGTGCACGCTGTCCAGGGCCTTGCCGAACTCCTTTTCGTGGCAGCCCTTACAGGTGGGGTAGTAGTCGAGCTGGTACTGGCGGGCGTCGCCGGAGGTGACCTTGGGGTGCGGGAAGGAGTCTCGCCCCGGGTGGCAGGTGACGCAGGACACGGCGGCCTTGCCGTGGGCAGAGGCGGCGAAGGCGTCGGGCTCGACGGTGAGCGCCAGCCGCTCCCCGCCGGGCAGCCCCATGTCGAGCGATGGCGTCCGGTGGCAGCGCAAGCACGCGCCGTCGTCCGCGGCCTGGATGGAGGGACCGGTCTCGGGAGACGCGGGTGGCGCCGCGGCCGCGGGCGCCGCCGGGATGGCGAGGAGGACCACCGCCACCACAGCGGCGCAGAGGGAGCCCGCGGCCGCGGCCACAACGCCCAGGAGCGCGGGCTCGCTCCGGGACGCCTCCGAGTGCGTGTGTGTTCCGTCCATCGTGCCCGGCTCGCCGCCGGCCGAGCGGAGCAAAACACCCGCGGGTAAACGAGAACGTTAACCAGGGTTACCGGTGAGTACCGATCTGCCGACAACGCGCACGACGGGGATGGGCGCGGCTACGCCACCGGCGGCGTATCGGTCGGCTTGCCTCTGCCGGCGTACGTGCGATCGATCGCGGCGCGGATGTCGCGCGCGGGCGTGCCCCGGGCCAGCATCGCGCGCGCGTCGAGCGCCTCGTCGATGCAGACCTGGCAGCCGGCGGCGTGGGAATCGAACACGCCGGCGTCACTGATGAAGCAGTCGCGCAGGTGCTTGTGGCCGAGCGCGGCGCAGGCGCAGTAGCAGGGCAACTGGGTCAGCAGCGCCGCGCCTTCGCCGCTGGCGAAGAGGTACCCGGTGCGGATGGCGGGACTGCGACTGGCGTACGACGGCAGGCGGGGCCCGGCGGTCCGGGCGGCGTCGCACCCGGCGCCGAATGCGATGCCCGCCACCGGCAGTACCCAGAGCGCGAGCCGGCGGGAGAGAGGGGTCCGTCGGGCGTCGGGCTGGTGCATGATGAGCCAAGCGTGCGGCGCCGCGGTGCGCGCGGCATCGGGGGATTTCCCGGATAGCGCCGTGGCGTCGCCCGGTACGACGCGCAAGGCGGCTGCGGCGGAAGCGGTGACTAGAGCCAGTGCGCCCCGACGCCGGCGCCAACCGCGAAGAGGACGAAGCCCAGCAGCGTCCGGGCCTGGGCGGACACGATGCGCGCGGTCCGATCCCCGTGCGCGATGAGGTCGCGCGTCGCCCACGCGGCCGGGATGAGCCCGACTCCGCCGAGCGCGAGGCCGATCGGGGCCCCGGCGAGCACGGCAGCGGCGGTCAGCAGGGCGGCCGCCGGCACGAGCGCCGCGAAGCCCCGCGCCGCGCGGCGGCGGCCGAGCGCGACGACGAGCGTCCGCTTGCCGGCGGAGCGGTCGGCGGCGTGGTCCGGGAACTCGTTGATCAAGAGGAAGGCCGCGATCATCACGCCCAGCGGCAGCGACGCGGCGACGACCGGCCACGGCAGCGCGCCGCGCTGCACGAGGTAGGCGCCGGAGACGACGAGCGGCCCGTAGCACACGGCCACGGCGAGCTCGCCGAGCCCGCGGTAGGAGAGGCGCAGTGGCGGCGCCTGGTAGAACCACGCCCCGGCCATGCCCAGGAGTCCGAGCCACAGGACCGCGGGCTCGCGGCGGAAGACGATCAGGAGTCCGATGGCCGCGGCGCACGCGTAGCCGGCCGCGGCGATGCCCCACGTCTGGCGTCGAGTCAACACGGCGTCCACCAGCACGCGTTTCCCGCCCGAAAACGGGCTGCGGTCTTCGGGTCCGACGGCCAGGTCGGCGCCCGAGTCGTAGTCGAACACCTCGCCGGAGGCGTTCTTGGCGACCTCCAGGCAGAAGACGCCCAGCACGGTGAGCGCGAGCCAATCCCACGCGAGGGGACCGTCACGCGCGGCGAGGGACGCGGCGAGGAACAGGCCGGCGAAGGAGGCGAGCGAGATCTTGGGGTCGGCCAGGCGCCACAGTCCCGCCGTGAAGGACCGGCCGCCGTCCGCGGCCACCGGCAGTGCGCCGCCGGGGTCGATCGTGGGCGGACGCCCGGGGGCGGGGGCCGAGAGGGGGCGGGCGGTCGCGGCGGTCATGGCGGTGTCGGCTTTCCTGGCACAACGCTGTGACACGCCGGTGAACGGGTGGGTGAAGGCGGGGAGCGGCGCCGTAAACGGCGCGGGCGGCGCTGAAGCTCAGGGTTTTCCCCGGACGTTGACCTGGCACCGGCGGCGCACACTCGCCGCAGGAGGAACGTCCATGACCACGTTAGCGTCAGTGCAGGTACGGGGGCGTGCGGACGTCGAGCCGGGGCTGCTCTCGGCAGACGAGACGAAGGCCGTCTTGCGCGGTGCGCTCGGCACCGCAGTGGGCGAGGCGGCGCTGGATCAGGCGGTCGCGGCGCTCGAAGCGGCTCAGGCGCGGCGCTGGGAGGCGCTGCCGCCCGAGATCGACCCAGACATGGGCTACAACTTCGAGTTCCTCTCCTGCAGCGAGACGTGCTTCCTAGGCCGTCAGGTGCTGCTGGAGGGGCGCACGTTCCGCGTGTTCCGGCTGCGGGAGGACGCCACGCCGGCGTAGCGCC
>DASTZM010000697.1:0-2815 GCA_035764305.1 Chloroflexota bacterium
GTCTCGTGCGGCGCTGCCTTCCCCTCTGGCACGGCCTGTCGCGGCAGGCGCCGCGCCGTGGACGGCGCGGATCCACCCGGGGTACCGTGCTCGCGTCCCGCAGAAGCTGCTGGGTCGATCCTGGTCGTCCGTGGTGGGCACCTGCGGCGTCGATGCACCGAGGAGGCACCCGTGAACGTGACGCTCCCGCGAGCGCTGGCCGTCGTCGTCGCCGCTGCGCTCGTGCTGCGGCTGGGAGTGTCCGAGGCCGCGCCACGCGCCGACGGCGCCCCGGCCGTCTATCTCTCGCTCGGCGACTCGCTGGGCGTGGGCGTTGGATCCGTGCCGTTTGAGGTGACGGGTGTGGCGCAGACCGGGTATGCGGAGCACCTGAGCCATCTGCTGCGTGGGCAGCCGTTCGGCGGCGTCGACTCGTTTGTCAACCTGGCCAGGGGCGGCGAGACGACCACGACGTTTCTCACGAACGGGCAGGCAGCGGAGGCTGCCCAGGTGATCGCCGCGCCGAGCGACGTGCGCGTGGTGACGCTGAGCCTGGGCGGCAACGATCTCCTCGGCCTGCTCGGTGGACCGTGCGTGGCTCCGCTGACGCCGTCCTGCGACGCAGCGATCGCGCAGGCGCTCGCGACCGTCTCAGCCAAGTATCCGCTCGTGCTCGCCTCCGTGCTGCAGGCGCTCGCCACATCCCAGGACCCCGGCGGCGCCCAATTGATGGTGCTCACGGTCTACAACCCGTTCAGCGGCACGGGCAGCGTCTATGAGGCGCCGGTCGATCGCGTCCTGCTGGGTGCGGACCTCACCATCGATTGCGCCGCCGCCGCGGCCAGCCCGCTGAACGCGGGGCTGAACGACATCATCGCCTGCGCCGCCCGGGCGGCGGGCGCCACCGTGGTCGACCTCTACCCGGTCTTCCAGGGCAGAGGCGCGACACTGACGCACATCCTGGCGGGGGATATCCACCCCACTAACGCGGGCTACGCTGCGATCGCGAGCGCGGTGCGGCAAGTCATCCGGAGCTGATCTGCGGCACGCATCTCGACGTCCGCGACCCCGCTACCCCTTAAGATGCACCCATGCCCAGAGGACTGACTTCCACCGCGTCCACGACCATCCACTCTCCGGTCGCCAAGGTCTGGGATGCCCTCGTCGATCCCGAGATGATCAAGCAGTACATGTTCGGCGCCGTCGTCGAGTCGGACTGGAAGGAGGGCAGTCCCATCGTCTGGAAGGGCGAGTACGAGGGCCGCAAGTACGAGGACAAAGGCGTCATCCAGAAGCTAGAGCCCCAGCGGGTCCTGCAGTACACCCACTACAGCCCCCTCGCCGGAAAGCCAGATGTCCCCGAGAGCTACCACACCGTCACCGTCGAGCTGTCACCGCAAGACGGCGCCACCAGGGTGCAGCTCTCGCAGGACAACAACTCGGATGAGGAAGCGCGCCAGCACACCGCCAAGTTCTGGCAGGGCATGCTGGACACGCTCAAGAAGCTCCTGGAGAGCTAGCGGGCTCCTCCGCGAACGCGAGCGGCACCTCGTCGCCCCGCTCGCCCCGGCCACCAGACGGCAGCGCGTGCACACCGTACGCTCGGTGTCAGGAGGAAGCACTCGTGCCAGCGCTCGCGGGAGAGCTCGTCGCCGAGACGCTCGAGTACGACGGCGGTCGCCAGGTCACGGCCTACGTCCCGACGCAGCCGCCCGAGGCGGTCGTCTTCGCCGCTGACGGTGGCTGGCACATCGCACGGCTGGGCGAGGCCCTCGAGCATTCCAACACTCCCCCCACCCTGATCGTCGGCGTCCACGGGCTGCCCAATGACGACGGGCGGCTCAGGGAATACGTGGCCGGGCGTGACCCGGAGCGGTTCGCGGCGCACGAGCGGTTCTTCGTCGATGACGTCCGCGCATGGCTTGAGTCGCGCTTCGCCGTCGCGCTCCCCGCCGGCCGGACCGCGGTCTGGGGTGCCTCCCTTGGGGGAGAGCTCGCGCTCGCCCTGGGACTTCGCCATCCCGATAGCTACGGCGCGGTCTTGTGCGCGTCGCCGGGCGCGGGCTTCAAGCCGCCTGCGGCGCTCCCGCCGTCGCTCCCCCGCTGCTACCTCGTCGCCGGCACGCAGGAGCAGTTCTTCCTCGACAACGCGGCGCGCTGGGCTGGCGCGCTGCGCGACGCCGGCGCGGATGTCGTCATGATGGAGCGCGATGGCTCGCACGGCGGCGCCTTTTGGGGCCAGGAGTTCCCCCTCATGGTCGCGTGGGCGTTTGGCCGGTGAGCATCGCTCCTTCGCCGGCCAATGTGGCGGACGTGCCGTCGCCGCAGTGGGGCCTACTGCGCAGCGCCGGCGAGCACGCCGCCCGCCGGCGGCCCTCACAGCTGCCATGACGCCGCAAGTCGGGGATCGGGCCGGTAGGCGCAGTATGTTCCGGTGCGCGTTGTGCGCTCCAGATGCTGTCCCAGCGCCGGATGGTGCGTCTGGATACGAGCCATCGCCTGGCGCACGGCGCGCGTGACGCTCGCCCGCGCGCGTTCCGAGTCCGATCCGGCGCGTCGATCGCGATCGCCCAGCCCGACGGCGCGGGCCAGCTCGCGGACCAGGAACTCACGCTCGGCCTCGGCCTGCGCGGCCCGCTCGCCGTCCCCCAGTGCCCGCGCCGTCTCGATGTCCTCGTCGATCTCGCTGAGTCGGCGACGGTACGCGGCCTTGGCCCCCGCGTCGAGCAGGGCACCGGAATCCGCGCCACGCGAGACGATCATGCCTCCATCTACCCCGCCGCCGGTGCCACTCAAGCCGCGCTCGCCCGCCACCAGATCGAGCACGTGGAGCTCC
>DASTZM010000698.1:0-6210 GCA_035764305.1 Chloroflexota bacterium
CTCCCCGCTGCCCCCGTGGCGGCGGGAGCGCTCGCGCCAGCGCACGCCGGCCGGGCCACACCGCCAGCGGTGGAGGCCGACACCTTGGTGACCGTCCTCTCGTACGTGCGTGAGTTGCGTCCCGACGACGCTCTGGTCGAAGTGCGTGCCGGCGTCTTCGCCAAGCGGAGCAACGTCTCCGGCGTGCGCGTTTCAGGAAGAACTCTCTACTACGACATGTTTCCTCACCAGTCGTTCGGACCCCTGGCCACCGGTCGCTGGTCCGGATACGACGTCACGGAGGCCGCCCGCAACGCGCAGGCCGGGGCGGTCGTCGTCGTGTACGAGCATCGCTAAGCGGCCCGCGGTGATGCTCGAGCTACCGTCCGCTACCTGCCGAGCAACGAGACAGTGGGAAGCTCGCACTGCGAGAGGTGAACTCGGTGCTCCGGCTCCTCGTGCACGGCACCGTCGCACTGAGCTTCGTCTTCGCGCTGGCCGGCTGGATGGGTGTGCGCCTGGCTCCCGCCGAGACCGGACGGGCGCACCTTCGGGCGGACTGGTACCCCTCGCCGATCGCCACGCGCGGTCCCGGCTACAGCCCCGGCGAGGCGGCGCGAGCTGAAGCGCCTGGTGCGTCCTCCAGCGCCCCAGGCGCTGTGGGCGCGCCACCCAGGGCTGTTCCCGCGCCCCGCCCCGCACCCACTCCAACACCGCGGCCCGATCCTCGCGCGGCGCTCCCGACCGTGCGGGCCACCGGCACCGGAGGGCAGCTCGACCCGCTGCCGCCGGCGGCGTGGCTCCAGGACAAGTCCTGGCTCGACCGGGAGCTCGATGGACATGCGCCTCCGCCCCGCGGCGAGCTGCGCGGGGCGCGCTTTTTCAGCCGCGCGCTCATGCGCGAGGTCGCCTACCTCGCGTGGCTGCCGCCCGGCTACGGCACGTCGGGCGCGGCCTACCCAACGCTCTACCTGCTCCACGGCGCCGGGAGCTGGGAGGGTCACGGCATCGAGGAATGGCTCGGCTATGCGCTCACCGAAGACCTGGAGGGACTCCTGTCGCTGCAGTTGACCTCGCCCATGATCGTCATCCTCCCCGAGGGAGAGCAGGGCTACTGGGTGAACCACACGGACGGCGGACCGCGGTGGGCCGATTTCGTCGCCATCGATCTCGTCAAGCACGTCGACGCGACGTTTCTCACCGACGCGCGCCGCGAGCGCCGCGCCATCGGCGGCCTCTCGATGGGCGGCCACGGCGCGCTCCAGTTGGCCCTCAACCACCCCGACGTCTTCGCCGTCGCGGGCGCGCACAGCCCCACCCTGCGTCCCTTCGAGTTGAGCCCCCGCTTCTTCGGCGACGAGCGTGAGTTCGCCCAGATGGACCCACTCACGCTTGTACAGACGACCGACGCCGCGCGCCGCCTCCTGATATGGCTCGACGTCGGAGACGACGACCGCTGGCGCCCCGAGGTCGAGGAAGTCGTGCGCGCGCTTTCTGCCAGGAACGCCCCGTTCATCTTCCACCTGCTCGCCGGCGACCACGAGGGCTGGTACTGGGAGGAGTACCTTCCCGTGTACCTGCGCTTCTACTCCGCGGCTCTCAGTGCTCGGGAATGGTCGCCCCAGGGCGCCCCAATCGTGAAAACGCTTACGTAGACGCGGCAACGGCGGTGGCGGTCACACCACTCCCGGTGGAGTCATGCCCGCGGCGCTCACGGCACGAAGGTGACGAGGTCGCTCAACGCGCTGTTCGGGTTGAGGTTGCCGGCGACGTCCGCGACGACGAGGCTGTCCAGGCGCAGCCCAACCAGGCTGGGCGTACTAACGCCGCCCACCAGAACGGTCCACGTGGTGGCCGGCGCGGACCCCACCGGCGTGACGCTCAGCACCGATGCGCCCGGGATGGGAGTGGCGTACTGATCGACCGCCGCCAGGCAGCCAGTCGACAGATTGGCCACCGTCTCGTTGAACTCGAGTGTGAAGACGAGCGGCGACGCGCTCGTGGGGCCGCCGTAGGCGTGCGAGAACGACACCGCCGCCGGCCCGGTGGTGTCGATCACTAACGTGGCCGTTGCGGTCGCCTCGTTGCCCACCAGGTCGTACACATGCGCTGTGACGGTGTAGCTGGCATCTGAGAAGTAGCTGGCGGGCGTGTCACCACTGCTGACGCTCCAGCTACCCATCTCGAACCAGGTCCTCAGGTCGTCCACGCCCGGTCGAGCATCGGTCGCAGTTACAGCAAAGTACACGTTGGTTCCGGGCCCGGCCAGCGTCGGGCTGACGCTGAAGCTCGTAATCGTCGGCGGCGTCACGTCGACATAGAACGTCCGCGTGTCCGGCGTCGCCTGCATGTTGCCCGCGTAGTCCACCGCCTGCACCGTCACGGTATACGTTGCAGGGCCGTCCATCCAGGGGACCCCGACGTAGGTGATGTCCCAGGATCCCTGATCCGGGTATGGCCCCGAGTTGACCGCTAGCTCGATGGTCGTCTGTCCGGCCATGAACTGCTTCGTCGCGATCCCGGTTGCGGGATCGGTCGTCTCCGACCAGTACGTGACGCCGTCCGCACGCGCCCGTTTGAGTTCCACGCGAACCGATGCCACTCCTGATGTCGTGTCGTACGCCGATCCGTTGACGCCCCAGTTTCCCCCAACCGGGTCGTCTGGCCCGAAGACGTATCCCGGATCCGGTGGTGCATAGAACGTCGTCCACGGCGCGTCGCCGTCATAGGCCGGCGCGGAATGGCCGCCGTACACGTACTCCACGCTCGGCACGCTCCCGCCATACTGCGCCGCCCCGGCCGCCACCCCGATGCTCAGCCCGCTCGTGCCGACGTAGTCCAGCCCGGCCACCGTCACCGTCCACGTCGTGGTGACCGTCGACACGCCCGGCGTGACGCTCAACACGTGCGGCACATTTGCGCCGGTGCCCCACGGCGTCCCGCTCCAGTGATAGAGCGTGATGTCACTCGCGTCCAGCCCACTCACCGGCTCGTCAAAGACCACCGTGAACGGCACCGTCGTCGTGTTGACGTAGCCACCGGACGGCTGGATCGTCTTCACCATCGGCGGACTGGTGTCGACGGCGAAGCCGAATGTTGCGTCGGTCTCGCCGTCGTTCACGGAGTCCGCGGTCTCGACCACGAGCACGTACTGCCCGTTGGGCGGCGGCCACGTGAGCGAGAACGTGAAAGCGCACGTCACCGGAACTCCCGCCGGGATCGAGTAGACGGTGTTCATGAACTCTGGGTCAGGCGTGCAACTCCCACTGATCAGACTGCCGCTGGCGTACCACTCGCGACCGAGCGCCGGGTCCACCCTGTCCAGTTCCACCCAGATGCCCTCGATCTCGGTCAAGGCATCCATCGCAGTCACCGTCACCAGCAGCTGGCTGTAGTCGCCCGGAACCACCTCGGACACCGTCACCGCCGTGACCGTCGGCGGGGTGACGTCGACGTAGAACGTCGTCGACGCGGGCGTCGGCTGCACATTGCCAACCATGTCGCGCGCCGTCACCCGCAGCGAGTACGTGCCCTCCAGCCACTGGTTGGCTTTCGGCAGCGCCCGCGTCTCCCAACCGCTCTGCCAGCTCCCTGGGCCATACCACAGGTCCACCGGAAGCGTGCTGGTCGAGTCTGACCCGAACGCACCACTCGATGTGGCGGCGTTCCAGCTCCAGTACGTCGTCACACCAGAGATCGTCCTGGTGAGCCGAAGGTCGACCGAGCTGAGCCCACTTACCTGCGGACCCAGCATGTCCGTCGCGTTCCCCGAGACAAGCCCCCCAACCGTGTCCACGCATCCCGCGTCACTCGAGATCTCGCATATACCGGCTGAGAACGTCGACCCAAAAACCTGACCTTCGCTGATAGACGTCACTCCAGCGTCCGGGCTGGTGGTGTCCTCGATCAGCGAGAACTGGTACGCGTTGCCGCTGTTCCCCGCCCGATCGACGGCGCTCGCGTTGACGATGATCTCGTCGTTTGCCCCCGGCGCCACCTGGTAGACGTAGGTGCACGTTGCGACGCCCGGCAGATAGGCGCCCGCGCACGTCCCGGACGGGGCCGCCACGGGCCCGCCTCCGTACACGCTGAGCGCCATGGCCGGCACGGCGCCCAGCCCGCTGCCGTAGTCGACCACCTGCACCGTGAGCGTCACGGGACCTGCCCCCGCGTACGCGGAATAGCTGACGAGCGCCGGACCGATCCCACGGACCGTCCCCGTCCGCGAGGTGCGGAGGGAGGCGATCCCGAGCTGGGTCTCCTCCGGCCCGATGATCGTCACTTGCGGCAGCTCGAAGTCCACGTACACCGTCGCGCTCGCCGGCGCCGCCGTGTTCGGTCCGCCGTTCGCCGTGCCCGTCACCACCCCCGCCGGCACGCCCAACGTGAGCGCGCCGTATCCCGCCACACCGTCCACGGACACGCTGAACGTGTCGCTCGTCGCGCCTGCCTGGCTCACCGAGGCATACGGCGCCCCCACCGCTCCCGGCCCCGTCCACGCCAGCCGTACGTCCTCCGCCGTGTACGTCCCGCCCACCGGTTCGGAGAACTGCACCGTGAACAGCACCGGCAGCTGGTTCGTGTACTCGGCCTGGGTCGCGTGCCGCTGGACCGAGAGGACCGTTGGACCCGCCCCGGGCACCACCTCGTACGCCCCGATGTCACACGCGCTCCCTTGGGGCCGGCTCGTCCCGCGCTGGTCGGTCGCCGGGCACCCGCTCCCGGCGTCGATCGCGGGGCTGCCGGACAGCAGCGCGTGCGTCGAGGTCAGACCCCCATAGTGCCCCAGCGGCCCGAGCCGTGGATCGGTGCTGTTCAGGTCCCCGGTTCCCGAGAGGGCGCAGGACGAATCGCTGCTCAGGTTGTTTCCGAGCGACTGGAAGGATGTGCTGCTGCAGTTCGACGCCTCTCCTCCCTTCAGGAGGATCGTGTTCCGCAGCGAGAGCGTGCCCCCCGCGCTGAATACCGTCGTGCTGGTCGTCGCCGCACTGTTCCCCGCTACGGTCGTGTTCAGCAGCGTCGTCGTCCCCACGTTTGCGATCTGGCTGCCGCCCGGCAGGTAGTTGCAGTTCGAGGGTGGACACGACACCGCGTTGCCGCTGATCGTCGAGTTGGTGAACGTCACACTCATCCCGGCGCCGACGTGCACGCCGCCGCTGCCCTGCGTCAGCACCGTGTTGCTCGCCACCGTGATCCCGGTGAACGCGCCCGTCCCCGCCCCAGGCGAGCCGTCGTAGTAGACGCCTCCCCCCTCCAGTTGCGACGTGTTTTCGCCGATCGACGTGTTCGTCAGCGTCAGGTTGTGCGTCGCAAACATGCCTCCGCCCCGTCCGCCCGACGACGTGTTGGTCATCAGCTTGACGTTGTTCAGCGTGAAGTTCGCGCCGGAGAGACCGCCGCCGTCCCCAGACGCCGTGTTCTGGCGCACCCAGGCGTTGACGAGCGTCACGCCGCCCGACGTCGCGCTGCTCCGCACGCCGGCGCCACCGCCCGACGACACGTTTCCGCCCTGGATCGTCATGTCGCTCAGCAGCACCATCGCCGTCGGTGATGTGACATCGAAGACCCGGCCGGTCCCGCCCAGCGGCTGGAGCACCGTGCAGCTGACGCACGCGCCGTTCAGCGGGTTGCCCGGCCCAGCACCGACGATCGACACGCTCTTCTCGACGACGACGCTCTCGTTGTGGATGCCGGCCGCGACGTGGATCGTCGCGCCGGGTCCCGCCTGCGTTAGCGCGTACGTCACGCTGCCGCACGGGCTGCCTGCGGTCGAGCAGTTGCCCGTGTCGCTCCCGCCGCCGGCCACGTACAGGACCGTCGCCGTCGGTATCGTCGAGGTGAACGCCGCCGTCACGCTGACCGGGGCGCTCATCACGACGCTGCACGTGCCCGTGCCGGCGCAGCCGGCGCCCGCCCAACCGCTGAATACGGCGCCGGAGCCGGCCGACGCGGTCAGCGTCACCGCCTGCCCGATCGGGAAGTCGTAGGCGCAGTTCGCGCCGCAGCTGATGCCCCCCGGGTCGCTCGTGACGGTGCCCGACGCGGCGCCGTCCCCGGTCTTGATGACGGTCAGCGGGTAGCTCGTCGGCTGCGCCTGCGGCAGCACGACGGCGAAGGTCAGCAGCGTGGTCGACGACGCGATCGCCGCACGCAGCCGCGAGGGGGCGGTCGCGCTGACCGTAGGACTCGCCGTCGGCGTGGCGGTGGCAGTCGCCGTCGCCGTCGCCGGCG
>DASTZM010000699.1:0-2230 GCA_035764305.1 Chloroflexota bacterium
ACGGCGTGAACGACGCGCCGGCGCTCGCGGCGGCCGACGTGGCGGTGGCGATGGGCGCCGCCGGGACCGACGTCGCGCTCGCGGCGGCCGACGTGGCGCTCATGACCGACGACATCCGCCAGGCGGCCGACGCCATCGCGCTCAGCCGCAAGACGGTGCGCACGGTACGCCAGAACCTCGTCTTCGCCGCGATCTGGAACGCCATCGCCGTCGCGCTCGCCGCCGTCGGCGGCTTCGGTCCCGTCACCGGCGCGCTGGTTCACAACGTCGGCTCCGTCGCCGTCGTCGTCAACGCCGCCCGCCTCATCGGCGCCAGACTCCGCTAAACCATCCCAACGCCCGCCGACCGGCGTACACTCCTTGTCCGGTGCCAGCGCGCTCCCTGGCGGTAGTCGTCACCTGCTACCTCGCGCTCTCCCTCGCCCTGGGCGTCGCGCAGCAGACCTTGCTCTGGGCGCACGGCCAGCACGCCACCGCCCAGCAGGCCAGCCTGCACGAGCGGCTCGAGCAGCGCGGCCTGGCCAACCACCACCACCCAGCACGACCCGGCGGCGTGCCGCGCTCGCCGCTCGAGCCGCTGCTTCCGGCCGCGCAGTCGTACGTGAGCGCGGCGCCCTCCCTCGCCCCCGCGGCGCCGCTCGACGGGACGTCGTGCGCCGCTGCGCCTGTGCTCCTGACCCAGCCGCTGTGCGGCGTCGGCTCACTGCCGCGCCCCCCTGCGGTCATCTCACCCGCACCGTCACTCGAGCCCCCGAGACAGCCGCCCCGCGCCCGCTGATCCGCTCCCCCGCCGTCTCGCCGCGGCCCTCGTTGTGCCGCGACTCAGTCGTGAAAGGATCAGCACCGTGAAAGCACGCCCCGCCCTTTGCTCCGCGCTCGTTGCCGTCCTGCTCGCCGTGGGCAGCGCGGCGGCGCACGTGACCGTGCAGCCGCCCCAGGCGGTCCCCAACGCCAGCCAGATCTTCACCGTCCGCGTCCCCACCGAGAAGGACGAGCCCACGGTGCGCGTCCGCGTCGAGTTCCCCAACGGACTGACCGTCTCGCGCTTCCAGCCCAAGCCCGGCTGGACCAGAACGATGGACCGCGACTCGTCCGGGCGCATCACCGCGGTCACGTGGTCGGGCGGACGGATCGAGCCCGCCGAGTTCGAGGACTTCATCTTCCAGGCCCGCACGCCCGAAGCCGCGGGGAAGCTTGCCTTCCGCGCCCTCCAGACCTACCTCTCCGGCGAGACCGTCGAGTGGGTCGACGCCGAGAGTGGCGCGCGCCCGGCGGCCATTGTCGAGGTGCGCGCCGCCGCCGGCGCTGCCGGCGCGGCGGACGACCACGGCCAGACGGTGCCCGCGACTGGCGCGGCGCCGGCCCCGGCCGCTACGGTCGGCGCCGCCGGCGCTGCGCCGGCCGTACGCCCGGCTGCGACCGCTGGCGGCGTGGGGATGTCCATCGGTTCCGAGGACGTCGCCGTCTCCGCCGGCGCCTCCGACCTGCCGCTCTTCGTCGCCATCGCTGCCGTCGCCCTCGGCCTGATCTCGATCGCACTCTCCGCCGTCGCCCTCGCGCGCAACCGGCCGGTGGGGCAGTCCGCCGTCTAGTGCCCGTGCTGACACGCGGTCGGGCCTTCGTCGCGCTCGTCGCCCTCACCGCGCTCGTCGCGGCGCTCTGGGCACCGCGCGTCGCGCTCGCGCACGCCGAGCTGACCGGCGCCGAGCCGCCCGACGGCGCGACCCTCGCCACCGCCCCCGGCCGCGTCCGCCTCTTCTTCTCCGAGCCGATCGAGCGCGCGTTCTACGCGCTCGAGGTCTATACCGCCCGCCGCGCGCGCGTCGACCGTGCCAACGCCCGCATCCCGCGCGACAACGTCCAGGCTCTGGAGGTCGACCTGCAGCCCCTCGACCAGGGGGTCTACACCGTCGTCTGGCGCGCGCTGTCGATCGACGGTCACGTCGTCCGTGGCGTGCTCTCGTTCTCGGTCGGGGTCCCGGGGATCGCCGCCGGCGCGGCGGTTCTGCCGCCGGGTCTCGAAGTGGGCGGCGCGCCGTTCGCCCTTGGTGCGGCCGTCCGCTGGCTGACCTACCTCGCGGCCGCGGCGCTGGTCGGTGGGTTCGCCTTTGCACCGCTCGTGCTGTCTCCGGCCGTCGCGCTGCTGGGCGCGGCGGCGCCGCGCGGCGAGCACGCCGCCTGGCGCCGCTTCACGGCAGTAGCATGGGCGGCGGTTGGGGCGCTGTTTGCT
>DASTZM010000700.1:0-7089 GCA_035764305.1 Chloroflexota bacterium
GCTCGATCTCGGGCAGCTTGCCGTACTCGATCTCGGCGGCGCGGTTGAGGTCGTAGTTGCGCCGCGCCTCCTCGAGCTGGATGCGGAGCTGGTCGCGGTGCTCCTTGAGCTGGCTGACGCCCTCGATGCCCTGCTTCTCGCGCTGCCACTGCGCTTCGAGCGCACTGGCGCGCTCCTTGAGGTTGGCGACCTCTTCCTCGAGGCGGGAGAGACGGTCCCTGGAGCCGGTGTCGTCCTCCTTGCGGAGCGCCTCGCGCTCGACCTCGAGCTGGAGGATGCGCCGGCGCAGCTCGTCCAGCTCGACGGGCATGCTCTCGGCCTCCATGCGCAGACGCGACGCCGCTTCGTCGACGAGGTCGATCGCCTTGTCGGGTAGGAAGCGGTCGCTGATGTAGCGGTGGGAGAGCGTGGCGGCGGCGACGAGCGCGCTGTCGCGGATGCGGATCTTGTGGTGGGTCTCGAAGCGCTCGCGCAGTCCGCGCAGGATGCTGATCGTGTCCTCGACGGTCGGCTCGCCGACGAACACCGGCTGGAAGCGCCGCTCGAGCGCGGCGTCCTTCTCGATGTGCTTGCGGTATTCGTCGAGCGTGGTGGCGCCGATGCAGTGGAGCTCGCCGCGCGCGAGCATGGGCTTGAGCATGTTGGCGGCGTCCATCGCGCCTTCGGCGGCGCCGGCGCCGACGACGGTGTGCAGCTCGTCGATGAAGAGGATGATCTCGCCCTCGGCGGAGCTGACCTCTTTGAGGACGGCCTTGAGCCGCTCCTCGAACTCGCCGCGGTACTTCGTGCCGGCGACCATGCCGGCGAGGTCGAGCGCGACGACGCGCCGGTTCTTGAGCGACTCGGGAACGTCGCCGCGCACGATGCGCTGGGCGAGCCCCTCGGCGATGGCGGTCTTGCCCACGCCCGGCTCACCGATCAAGACGGGGTTGTTCTTGGTGCGGCGGGAGAGCACTTGCATGACGCGCCGGATCTCCTCGTCGCGTCCGATGACGGGATCCAGCTTGCCCTTGCGTGCCAGCTCGGTCAGGTCGCGGCCGTAGCGCTCAAGCGCCTGGTACTTGCTCTCGGGGTTGGGGTCGGTGATGCGCTGCCCACCGCGCACTTCCTGCAGCGCCTGCAGGACGCGGTCGCGCGTGACGTTGCTGGCGCCCAGCACCTGCACCGCCGCACCGTCGCGATCGTCCAGCAGCGCCAAGAGGAGGTGCTCCGTGCTGACGTACTCGTCGGTGAGCCGGTTGGCCTCCTCGAACGCCTGCTGGACCACCTTGCGCAGTCGCTGTGACATGGAGAGCTGGGTCCCGCCGTAGATCTTCGGCAGGCGGTCCAGCTCGACTTGCAGCTGGGTGCGGATCTGGTTGGGGGAGGCCCCGAGCTTCTCGAGGAGCCGGGGGATGACCCCCTCTTCCTGGTCGACGAGCTGGAGCAGCAGGTGCTCGACGTCGACCTGGTTGTGGTTGCGCTCCTCGGCGTAGCGCTGGGCGCCGTAGAGGGCTTCCTGGGCTTTTTCGGTGTATTTGTTGACGTTCATGGGAGTTGACGTGTGCTAGCGGCGTTCGCTGGTTACTCGGACTAGGGCGTCCTTCAAGCGACGGATTTCTGATTCGTACTGCTGGCGCATGGACTCCATCTCGCGCTCGGTCTCGGCGCGGATCTGCTCCATGCGTTCCTGCATCTTGAGCATGACTTCGACACCCGCTAGGTTGACGCCGAACTCCTCGATCCAGCGCTTGATCTGCGCGATGCGCTCCAGGTCTTTCGCGGAGTACATGCGGATGTTGCCCTCCGACCGCTGCGGCCGGACCAACCCGATGCGTTCGTAGTGGCGCAGCGTCTGGTCGTGGAGCCCGACCATCTGCTTCACGATGCCGATCGTGAAGCAGGGCTCGTCGTCCCTGATGACCATCTCTGGACCCCCTTTCGCTTCAGACCCCGGCCGTCGCTGAGGCCGATGGCGCAGCGTCGCGCAGCTGCTGGAACAGCTCCTTCTGGCGCTCGGTGAGGCGCTCGGGCATGATCACTTTCACCTTGGCGAGCAAGTCGCCCCGGCCGCTGCCGCCGTAGACGGGCATGCCCTGGCCGCGCAGCCGGAACGTGCGCCCGTTCTGCGTCTCCGGTGGGATCGTGAACTTCCCACCGCCGGCGAGCGTGCGGAGCTCGACCTCGCCGCCGAGCGCGGCGAGCCAGACCGGCACGGCGACGTCTGTGACGAGGTCGTTCCCGCGCCGCTCGAACTGCGGGTGGGAACGGAGGCGCACGCGCAGGTACAGGTCGCCGCGCGGCCCGCCGTTGGCGCCGGGATGCCCCTTGCCCGCGACACGGAGGCGCTTTCCGTCTTCGATCCCCTGCGGGATCTTGACCTCGATCCGCTCGCGCGACATCTTGCCGCTCGCGTCGGGCACATCGATCACGAACTCGCGCGACCCGCCGTTGAAGGCTTCCTCGAGCGTGACGCTGATCTCCTGCTCCAGGTCCTCCCCCGCGCGGGGTCGCGTGGTGGTGGCGCCGCGGGCGGTCCGGCCGAACAAGCCTTCGAAGAAGTCGCCGAACTCGCCGCCCATCGCCGTCTCGAAGTCGATGGGCGAGCCGGCCGGGCGGCGCCCGTTGGTTCCGCCGCGGCGCTGCGCCTGACGGAAGACCTCCTGCCACGACGGATGCACGCCGCTCGCCGGACCGCGCTGCCAGTTGGCGCCGAACTGGTCGTACTTGCGGCGCTTCTCGGGATCAGAGAGGACTTCGTACGCCTCGCCGATCTCCTTGAACTTGTCCTCGGCCTGCTTGTCGCCCGGATTGACGTCCGGGTGGTACTTGCGCGCCAGCTTGCGATAGGCGGACTTGATGTCCTTCTCGCTCGCGGAGCGCGCGACGCCGAGGACCTTGTAGTAGTCCTTTGCGGAGGTGGTCGTGGCCATGGGAACTCGGTCTCGGGTCTTGGTGTGTGGGACTTAGGGCCGGGATGCCACCTTGACGCGTGCCGGACGGAGGAGCTCGTCGCCGATCGTGTAGCCCTTCTGGACCTCCTCGAGGATCTCCCCCTCCTCCCTGCCGTCCGCGGGCTCGGTGGCGATCGCCTCGTGGACGGACGGATCGAACTTCTCGCCGACGGTCTTGACCTCGCTGAGACCTTCGCCGGCGAGCAGCTCCTTGAACTGCGAGTGGATCATGCGCAGCCCCTTGAGCAGGTTCTGCGGATCTGACTCGAAGGCGAGCGCGCGGTCGAGGTTGTCGATGGGACCGAGCAGCTTGAGCAGCAGGTCCTTGCGGCCCCGCTTGGCGAGGTCGGCGTAGGTGCGCTCGATGCGCTTCTTGTAGTTGTCCATCTCCGCGCGCTCGCGGAGGTACTTGTCACAGTTGGCGGCGGCCTCGGTCTTGGCGGACTCGAACGCCGCCTCCAACTCCTGGATTCGGGCCGCAGGATCAGCTGCCTGATCCTGCGGCGCCTCCTTTTCCGGCGTGGTGACGGCGGTGTCTTCCATGACTACTTCTCGTCACTCGCTCGGAACTCGGCGTCGACGACATCGTCGCCGGCGCCGCGCGCGCCAGCGCCGGCGGCGCCCGCCGCGCCGCCCATGTCTTCGGCGGCGCCGTGCTCGGCCGAGACGCCCGAGCCGTCGGCGCCGGGGCGCGTGCCAGCGTACATCGCCTCGGCCATCTTGTAGGAGGCCTGCTCGAGCTCCTGACTGAGCGTCCTGATGCGCTCCACGTCCTCGCCCTTAAGCGCCTCCTTGAGCTCGCCCAACACGCGCTCGATGGTGCCCCTGTCTTCCTCAGAGACCTTCTCGCCGTAGTCCTTGAGCCCCTTCTCGGTGGCGTAGACCAGGCTGTCGGCGCGGTTGCGCGCCTCGATCTGCTCGCGGCGCTTGGCGTCTTCGTCGGCGTGCTGCTCGGCCTCGCGCACCATGCGGTCGACCTGGCTCTTGTCGAGGTGCGTGGACGCGGTGATGGTGACCTTCTGCTCCTTACCGGTGCCAAGGTCTTTCGCGGCGACGTTGAGGATGCCGTTGGCGTCGATGTCGAAGGTGACCTCGACCTGCGGCACGCCGCGCGGGGCGGGCGGGATGCCCTCCAGGCGGAAGCGGCCGAGCGTCATGTTGTCGCGCGCCATCGGGCGCTCTCCCTGGAGCACGTGCACGTCCACGGCGGTCTGCCCGTCTTCGGCGGTCGAGAAGACCTCGGTCTTGCGGGTGGGGATGGTCGTGTTGCGCTCGATCAGGCGTGTCATCACGCCGCCCAGCGTCTCGACGCCGAGCGAGAGTGGGGTGACGTCGAGCAGGACGACGTCCTTGACCTCGCCGGTGAGCACGGCGGCCTGAATGGCGGCGCCGATGGCCACGACCTCGTCGGGGTTGACGCCCTGGTTGGGGTCCTTGCCGGTCAGCTTCTTGACGAGCTGCTGGATCACCGGCATGCGGGTGGAGCCGCCGACGAGCACGACCTCGTCGATCTTGGAGACGTCGAGCTTGGCGTCCTGGATGGCCTGACGGAACGGGCCGACGCAGCGCTCGGTGATGTCGTTGGTGATCTCCTCGAACCTGGCGCGGGTGAGGTTGACCGAGAGGTGCTTGGGGCCGTTCTGGTCGGCGGTGATGAACGGCAGGTTGATCTCGGTCTGCACGACGCTGGACAGCTCGATCTTGGCCTTCTCGGCCGCCTCGATGAGGCGCTGGAGGGCCTGCTTGTCCTTGCGCAGGTCGATGCCCTCGTCCTTCTGGAACTGGTCGGCGACGAAGTCGACGATGCGGCGGTCGTAGTCGTCGCCGCCGAGGTGGGTGTCGCCCGCGGTGGACTTGACCTCGAAGACGCCGTCGCCCACCTCGAGGATGGAGACGTCGAACGTGCCGCCGCCGAGGTCCCAGACCAGGATGGTCTCGGCCTTCTTCTTGTCGAGCCCGTAGGCCAGCGAGGCCGCGGTGGGCTCGTTGATGATGCGCATGACCTCGAGGCCGGCGATCTGGCCGGCGTTCTTGGTGGCCTGGCGCTGGGCGTCGTTGAAGTAGGCCGGGACGGTGATCACGGCCTGGGTGACCTTCTCGCCGAGGTACTTCTCGGCGTCGGCCTTGAGCTTCTGGAGGGTCATCGCCGAGATCTCCTCGGGCGAGTAGTCCTTCCCGGTGGCCGGGATCTGGACCTTCGCCTCGCCTTTCGGCCCGGCGATGACCTTGTAGGGCATGCGCTCGGCCTCCTGCTTGACGGCAGACAGGCCCATGCCCATGAAGCGCTTGATCGACGCGACGGTGTTCTCGCTGTTGAGCACCGCCTGGCGCCGGGCGAGCTGCCCCACCAGGCGCTCGCCGGTCTTGGTGAAGGCGACGACGCTCGGCGTGAGGCGGCCACCCTCCGAATTGGGGATAACGACGGGGTCCCCACCTTCCATCACCGCGATGACGGAGTTGGTGGTCCCCAGGTCGATACCGACTACTTTTGGCATTGATGTGACTCCTGTTTAGTTGGTCCAGGCCGGCGCTTGAACCGGCACCGGCGCCACGACGGGTGGGGTGACCACCTCATCTTTTCCACTTACTTCGGTTGGCCCCGCGTCCGGCAGCTCCTTCGGGATGGGAGGCGCGACGGAGACCGGCAGCAGCGCGTGCTGCAGCACTTCTTCCACCTTCTCTACCCACACGATGCGGAGGCCCTTCCGCACGTCCTTGGGCACGTCGGGCAGGTCCTTCTTGTTCTGCGCGGGCAGAACGAGCGTCTTGATACCCGCACGGTGCGCCGCGAGGCTCTTCTGCTTCACGCCGCCGATGGCAAGCACCTTGCCGCGCAGCGTGACTTCGCCGGTCATCGCCACGTCTGACCGGACGGGTCTCCCGGAGAGGGCGGAGATGAGGGCGGTGGCCATCGTGATTCCGGCCGACGGTCCGTCCTTGGGCACGCTGGCCGCGGGGACGTGCACGTGCAGCGTGTGGCGCTCGAAGAACTCCGGGGTCACACCGTACTCGCGGCAGTGGGCGCGGGCATACGAGAATGCAGCGCGCACCGACTCCTGCATGACATCACCGAGCTGGCCGGTGAGGATCGGCTCGTTCTTGTGGACGTGGACGCCGCCGGCGGCGGCGGGCATCCAGGTCGCCTCGACCTCGATCAGGTCGCCGCCGAACTCGTTGACCGCGAGGCCGTAGGCGACACCCACCTCTTCCTTGCGGCTATCGACACCGTACTCGAAGTCGGGCGGCCCGACGTACTGCTCCAAGTCCGCGCCGGTGACATTGACGTCCTCGACGCGCTGCCCGTCTTCGGCCTCGGCAACGCGGCGCGCCACTTTGCGGCAGATGTGCCCGACGTGCCGCTCGAGGTTGCGCACGCCGGCCTCGCGGGTGTACTCGCGGATCAGGTGGCGCAGGCCGTCGTCGGTGACGCGCAGCTGCTCCTCGGTGACGCCGTGCTGCTCAAGCTGGCGCGGGACGACGAACCGCCGGGCGATCTGAATCTTCTCGTCCTCGGTGTAGCCGGGGATGGTGATCACCTCCATGCGGTCGCGCAGCGCCGGTGGGATGGGATCCATGAGGTTCGCCGTGGTGATGAACAGCACGCGCGACAGGTCGAACGGCACCTCGAGGTAGTGATCCGAGAAGGAGTGGTTTTGCTCGGGGTCGAGCACCTCCAACAGTGCGGAGGAAGGGTCGCCGCGGAAGTCGCGTCCGAGCTTGTCGATCTCGTCGAGCATGAACACCGGGTTCTTCGTCCCGGCGTCGCGCATGCCGCGGATGATCCGCCCCGGCATCGCGCCGACGTACGTGCGGCGGTGGCCGCGGATCTCGGCCTCGTCGCGCACGCCGCCGAGGCTGACGCGGACGAAGGCGCGCTCGGTCGCCTTGGCGATGCTGCGTCCGAGGCTGGTCTTGCCGACGCCGGGCGGGCCGACGAAGCACAAGATCGGGCTGCGGAGCGTGCCCGACAGCCGGCGGACGGCGAGGAACTCGACGATGCGGTCTTTGACCTTCTCCAGGCCGTAGTGGTCCTCGTTAAGCGCCGCCATGGCACCGGCGACGTCGAGCTGCTCGGGCGATTCCTTCTTCCAGGGGAGCCCGACGAGCCAGTCGACGTACGTGCGCACGACCCCCACTTCGGGTGAGCCCGGCGGGA
>DASTZM010000701.1:0-5256 GCA_035764305.1 Chloroflexota bacterium
CGGCGATTGCCTCGGCGGTGGCGACGTCCTCCGCGGTGAAGCGATAGGCGCGCCGCACGTGGTTCATGAACAGCGTCCCGATCACCTCACCGCGCCGTGCGAGCGGCGCGACCAGGATGCTGCGATCGCCGAAGAACTCGACGGACGACTTTTCGGTGCGAGGGTCGGCGGCGGGGTCGTGGACGACGACCGGGCGGCCCGTCTCGATTACCTCCTTGCTGAGTCGCTCCTCGGCCAGGTCGAGCGGGCGCTGCTTCCACGCGGCGGTGAAGGTCGCATCCATGCCGTGCAGCGCCGAAGGGAGGAGGCGCCCGCCGCCGCGGTCGAGGAGCCAGATACTGGTGCGATCAGCGCCTGTGAGCGCGGCGGCGCGCTCGACGATGCGGTCGAGCACGACGTCGAGGTCGAGCGAAGACCCCGCGACGCGCGCGATCTCCGCGAGGACGGAGTCGTGGCGGGACGCGGCGCCGGCGCGGCGTGCGCCGGCGGGCTCCGCGGTGGCGTCCGCGGCGCTCACGCGCCTAGTTGGCGCTGTAGATCAGCTTGCCGTCTTTCTCACGCCAGACGCCGCCCACGCTGTTGCGGGTGAAGCGCTGGGTCGCACCGGCGACGGTGATCACGACACCCGGCTGGACTTCGTTGCGCACGGCCACGCTCGGGATGCGCACCTCACCCTCGGGAATCTCGGCTTCGAGCTCCTCGCCCCACCCTGCCTGGAGGCTAGTGGGGGTGGCTGCCTGCGAGCCGGCCTCGCGCAGCTCGACGCCATCGCGGCCGCGCACGCGTCCGCCGACGACGCGACCAGCACCGACGACGGTCACCTTGCGCTCGCTGATCACCGTACTCTCGCGGATCTCGCTCCCGACGGTGACCGACCCACCGGCGTGGATCTCGGCCTCCTGAACGAAGCGCGCGGTGACGGCGCCGCCGGCGCGAATCACGCCCTCCTTCTGACCGACGATCCCGCCCGTGACGGTGACGTCGCCACCAGCCTCGACGGTGGCACCCTCAACGGTGCCGCCGACGTTAACGCTACCCGTCGCGGTGACTTTGAAGCCGGGCTTGATGCCGCCGCGGATCTGCAGGTTCCCCTCGAAGTAGACGTTTCCGCTCTTGAAATCGACGTCGCCGTCGACGGTGTGCACCGGAAGCACGGCGATCTTCTCGCCGACGCGGCTGGCCATGCCGCCGGTGGTGGCGACGATTTCGTTGCCGTCATCGCTGACACGCGTGTTCTGCCCCGCCAGCCGCCGCAACTCCAGGTCCTTGGACTTCTTGGCGGGAATTGCCTTGCCTTTGACCGTGAACCCGTCTTCGGCGGGCACGAGCGCTACCTTGCGCGCCAGGACGGTCTCGGGCTCGACGCTGGCGGGCCCTTTACCCATCTCACGGAAGTCGACGCGTCCGGGACCGGCCTGCGCGGCCTCGGCCTGCTGCGCCTTCTCCTGCTCCTTTTCACCCTGCAGCGCCTCGAAGACGAACTCGATGCGTGCGTCCTCGCCATTCTTGGGCTGCTGGCCGCGCGCAATCACGACCGGGCGGTCGAGGACCTTCCCACTAAGGTGCTCGACGAGCTCCTCGTCCAGCCCGTTGACGATGCCGGCGTTCCCCACTAGTTCGAAGAGCGCGGCCGCGTCGAGTGGGGTGGGATTCCATGGGATCAGCCACGCGGTGAAGTCATCCTTGGCGACGCGGACCGCAGCGGCCGCGCCCTCGGGTGGGGGAACGGACGGACTCAGTGTGGCGAAGACGCGCGGCTTGCCATCCTGCGCGCGCAACACCTGCTGGATCACGCTCTCGTCGCGCGCGTCGAGCGGCCAGCCTTCAATCAGCTTCTCGACCGTAGTGACATCGGCCGCGCGCCCGCGGCCGACGGGACGGTGGACGGCGATGGAGAGCTTCCCTTTGAGACAGGAGAACTCGATCCTGGCGGGCTCGTCGGCGGGTGGCGGTGTAGCCGCGCCGGGCGCGCTGGAGGAGGTGGACGGTGGGTGCCAGGTGGCCTTGATGGTCAGCGTCTCGCCGCCCAGGCCGAACAGGCCCTTCTTCTCACGCTTGACAACGGCGAGCTGGAGCTCCTTTTCCGGCACCTTCAGCGCCTGCGCGGCAGCGGTGCGGGCTGCCCGCTCGTCCGGTGCCTCGACGGTGACGGTCCGCGTCTTGGGCATCGCTGGCGCGGCTGGGGGAGCGGCGGGTGGCGTCTCGGTTGTCATGGAGCCTTCAGCTTCTTACGGCGCCGGCCAGGTCTCCGACTCAATCTCGATGTCGGTATCGGAGTCGAACGCCGCGTCGATCGCGGCGTCGATGTCCTCGCAGATGCGGCGCAGGCCGGCGGTCTGCGCCAGCGCCGTCGGCACGAGCTCCTCGGCGCCATCACGACGCATGCGCCACCGGTAGTAGCCGAGCATGATGCCCACCGCGAACTCGCGGCGCACAATGTAGCGGTCGCACGCCCGGCAGGCGCGGTCCCATATACCTAATAGGTCACTCGTCTCGCCGCTCGCGGCCGACTCGTCCGCCGCGGCGCGCAGCAGCTGGCCCGCCTGGCGGGGTGAGATCCGGTAGGACTGCGCCAGCACGTCGGTCCACTCCTGTGGACGGATGAAGACGGCAGCGCTGTCGAAGGCGCCGTGGCTCCCCACTCCCGCGGCGCCCGTCGTTCCGGCGGCGCCAACCGCACTGGCGAATGGCCCCACTCAGTTGCTCCCGCGTGGAGTATATCGCTACATCCCCGAGCCGTTACCGAGAAACCCCAGGGTCTGAAAGCGTCCACCGAGCAGCTTCTCCGCCGGCGCGCCGAGCCAGCCGTCCATCATCGTGGCGTACACGGAGCGGAAGTCGGTCGTGAACTTCAGGTTGCCTTTGTCAAGGTCGTCCAGGTTGAGGGGCTCGCCCCAATGGCCGCCCTTCATGTTGTTGCCGATGATGAACTGAGGTGTCGCGGTGCCGTGATCGGTGCCGTTGGAGCCGTTCTCGGAGACGCGGCGTCCGAACTCACTCCACGTCATGATCATGACGTCGTCGGCCTTGCCCTGCGCCGAGAGGTCGTCCCAGAACGCCTTGAGGCCGTCGGACAGGCTCTGCAGCAGTCGCTGGTGTTGGTTGCGCTGATTGGAGTGCGTGTCGAACCCACCGATGGTCACGTAACCGACCTTGACGCCGAGATCGCCCACAATCGTTTCGGCAAGCAGCTTGAGTCCGGCGGCGAAGCTGTCCTGCGGATACGTCACCGCGGGCTTGTACCCCTGGTGGGCTTTCTGGAGCATATCGATGCTCGAGACGGTCCCCTCCTCGGTGCTTTGCAGGACCTGCGCGAAGGGCGCCCCACCGGGATAGCCCTGGTAGAGCTTGACCAACGCGTCCTGGCGTGAGGCGGCGTCCTGCGCGTAGCGTGGGTCGGGCAGGATCTTGTAGTTGTCGACGCTGCTGACCGCAGGGATCGGGTAGTCGGGTGACATGAGCGCCGGTGGGAGCGTCCCGCCGGCGGCGAAGCCGGCGAAGGGATGTCCGCGCCGGTCGACCGAGCCTTTGACGAGCTTCGCGAGCCAGCCCTCGTCGGCCTTACCCTCCGGGTTGGCGGTCTGCCAGATGTCCATCGAGCGGAAGTGGGAAAAGCTGGGATTGGGATAGCCGACGCCATGCACGATGGCCATCTTGCCCTGGTCCCACAACGACTTCATGCCGGCCATGCCCGGGTTGAGCCCGAAGCGGTCGTCGAGCTGCAGCACCTGGTCCGGAGCGATGCCGGTGTTGCGGCGGTTCTGGAGGTAGACGCCGTCGGTGTAGGGGACAACGGTGTTGAGCCCATCGTTGCCGCCGGCCATCTGGACGACGATGAGCGTGCGCTTGGCGTACTGATCGGCCGGGGCGTCGGCGGGCGAATGCAGGACGCTCGGGTCGCGGCCCGCCTCGGCGCCCGCCGCCTGGACGGCGCGCGTGAAGATGTGCGGCATGGCAAGGCCGAGCGAGACGACCTTGAAGCCATCCTGGATGAAGATGCGGCGCGAGAGCATGGACATGGCGGCGCTCCTTTGTGTCCCGACTGTAGCTCTGGCTAGGCCAGATGGAACTCAGGCATCGCCATCGCGAGATAGACCATGCCCCTGATCTTGCGGTCCAGGATTGGATCGCTCGCCTTCATCGCCGCGCCGGCCTTCGGCCACAGGTTCCCGTCCTTCAGATAGGCTACGAGCGTGTCGCGCTGCGTCGGACGAACCTGGCCATCGAGCAACAGCTTCAAGAAGTGGTCCACGACCTTCTCGGGCGTGTCCAGCCTGTTGCGCGTGACCATGCCGAACAGGTCGACCGGCTTGGTGTTGGCGTCGTTGGCATTGCGCCCGGTGAGGACGCGGTTGAGCTGGTTGATGCGCTCGAGCCAGGTGGTGGTGTTGAACCACTGTGCGCCCCCGGGCCAGCCGGCGACGTTGGGCGGGTCGAAGAGGCGCTGGCCCATGCGCTGCAGGCTGGACTGGAAGTTGAGCGCGTTGGTCTGCAGCTCCAGCGCGCGGCACATGCCGGCGACGTACTCCGCGGGCGACTTCGCCTTGGCGCGGTAGGCGAGCTCGGAGAAGAAGGCGGGGTGCGTGAAGATGGCGCGCAGCATCTCGCGCACGCTGCCGTTCGTCGCGCGGAACGCGGCGATGACGGGCTGGAGCACCTCGTAGCTCGGCGCGTCGTAGGCGAAGAACTCCCACAGGCGCTTCGAGAGGTAGTACGCCGAGGACGGGTGGGCGATGATCAGGTCGATCACGTCGTCGCCGTTGAAGCTGCCGGTCTTGCCGAAGATGGTCTTGTTGCCGGTGTCGTGCTGGTTGGCATTGAACGCGAACTGCTGCTGCTGGTTGAGCCCCCAGCCGGTAAAGGCCCGCGCCGCCTCCCGCACGTCGGTCTCGGTGTAGTTGGGCGAGCCGTCGGGGCTGGTGACGCCGAGGCTGAACAGCTCCATCAGCTCGCGCGCGTAGTTCTCGTTCGGCTTGCCCTTGCGGTTGGTGTTGTTGTCCAGGTAGAGCACCATCGCCGGATCACGCGAGATGCCCTTGAGGATGGTGCCGAACTCGCCAAGCGCGTTCTGCTGGAAGAAGGCGTACTGGTTGAGCATGTGATGCAGCGGCTTGGGCGCGTCGGGTGGCGCGTCGGCCTTGGGCTGGGTGATGCCGACCTTGCCGGTGCCACTGACGAGCAGGCCGTGCCAGAAGAGGGTGACCTTCTCCTCGAGCGGGCGCTGCGTGTAGATCATGCGCAGCAGCCACCAGCGCT